>JAIZWN010000486.1 GCA_020443945.1 Candidatus Thiosymbion ectosymbiont of Robbea hypermnestra
ACCTGAGTCACGTCGAACATCACACAAAGACACCAAGCCACCAAGAGAGACAAGGGTGAAAGGGAAACGACCATGGTTTTTAGAGTCTGCGATGAACATCTCGCGGATGATCAGCGACGGCAGGGAAAAATTCTTCGTGTCTTTGTGACTTTGTGACTTTGTGACTTTGTGTGAGAACAAACGTTGAACATCACGCAGGATTTACCCACTACCGTTCGGAGGTCACCACACCCTAACCCGAGATCAATACGGTGAACATCAAAACCAAACGCTTCCCTCTCCTGCCGGCGATCACCCTCATCGTCCTCTCGACCGGCCTGTCCGCCGCCGAACCCATCCAACCCGTCCGTCCCGTCGAGAACATCGACCCGGTGCTCGTGGAGTTGGGTAAAAAACTGTTTTTCGATCCCCGCCTGTCCAAATCCGGCCTCATCTCCTGCAACTCCTGCCACAACCTGAGCATGGGCGGTACGGACAACCTCAAAACCTCCATCGGCCACGGTTGGCGGCAGGGACCGATCAACGCCCCCACGGTGCTCAATTCGAGTCTGAACCTGGCCCAATTCTGGGACGGTCGGGCCGCCGATCTGCAGGCCCAGGCCGGAGGCCCCATCGCCAATCCGGGTGAAATGGCCCTGACCCACGAGCTTGCCGTGGAGGTGCTCGCATCCATCCCCGGCTATGTCACCGAGTTCGAGCTGGCGTTCGGCGCCGACGGCATCGACATCGACAGGATTACCGCGGCCATCGCGGAATTCGAGAAGACCCTGGTCACCACGAACGCCCGCTTCGACCAGTGGTTGCTGGGCAACAAAGCAGCACTCACCGACACGGAGCTGGCCGGTTATACCCTGTTCAAGGACAGCGGCTGCATCGCCTGCCACAACGGCCCGGCGGTGGGTGGGAACTCATTCCGGAAAATGGGCCTCGTGGCGCCCTACCAGACGACCAACCCGGCCGAGGGGCGTAGCGCCGTAACCGGCAAGGACGCGGACCGCTTCCTGTTCAAGGTGCCGACCCTGCGCAATGTAGAGATGACCTACCCCTACTTCCACGACGGCGAGGCGGCAACCCTGACCGCAGCGGTCGACATCATGGGCCGCCTGCAGCTGGGCAAGGAATTCAGCGAAGAAGAACAGGCGCAAATCGTCGCCTTCCTCAAGACCCTGACCGGCGATCAGCCGAGATTCCAACTGCCGATCCTGCCGCCATCCTCGGACCACACCCCGGCCCCCAAACCCTTCGACTGACCGGGGCGCCCTATTCCCCCGATCACGCATCGGTATTTTTGGAGAGCTGCAATCTGATTTGCTCAACCGACGGCAAGAGGCCACCTCCCGATCGCGATTTCGCATTGCTGGCGTTGCGCATCAAGGCCTGGGGTCGCGCGCTGGGCTTCCAACAGGTAGGCATCGCCGACACCCATCTCGGGAGCGCGGAGCGGCGCTACGCAACCTGGCTGCGCCAAGGCCGGCACGGCACAATGGACTACATGGCGCGCCACGGCACCAAGCGCAGTCGACCCGCGGAGCTGGTCCCCGGCACCCTGAGGGTCATCTCGGCGCGCATGGACTATTGGCCCGAGGCCGGGGAGCCGGCCCGGGCGGTGCTCGAAGATCCCGCCACCGCCTTTATCTCCCGCTATGCCCTGGGACGGGACTACCACAAGGTGCTCCGTCGTCGCCTGGGGCGGCTGGCCGAGCGCATTCGCGGCGAGATCGGCGACTTCGGATACCGGGCATTCGTGGATTCCGCGCCCGTGCTGGAAAAACCCCTGGCCGAAAAGGCGGGCCTGGGCTGGATCGGCAAACATACCAATCTCATCGACGCCAAGGCCGGCTCCTGGTTCTTTCTCGGCGAGCTCTACTGCGACCTGCCCCTGCCCCCGGATCCCCCCGCCGCGAACCACTGCGGGACCTGCCGCGCCTGCCTGGATCTTTGCCCCACCCAAGCCATCGTCGCCCCCTATGAGCTGGACGCCCGCCGGTGCATCTCCTATCTCACCATCGAGCACCGGGGCCCCATCCCCATGGCGCTACGCCCCCTGATCGGAAATCGCATCTATGGTTGCGACGACTGCCAACTGGTCTGCCCCTGGAACCGCTTCGCCCGACCCTCGGCGGAGCCCGACTTCAGACCCCGCCAGGGGCTCGACCGCGCGCCCCTCACGGAGCTCTTCTCCTGGAGCGAACCCGAATTTCTGAAGCGCACCGAAGGCTCGGCCCTGCGCCGCATCGGGCACTGCGCCTGGCTGCGCAACCTGGCGGTAGCCCTGGGCAACGGACCCTTCTCCCTGGCCGCCGTCGCGGCGCTACGGACCCGTCTCGATCACCCCACCGCGCTGGTGCGGGAGCATGTCGTCTGGGCCCTCCGGCGTCAGACCCGCAACAAGTGCTCCCGGTAGTGACGCAGCTCCGCGATGGACTCCTTGACATCCTCGAGGGCCAGATGCGCGCCCTCCTTGGCGAAGGATTCGGCCACCTGAGGTGCCCACCGCTGGGCCAGGATCTTGAGGCTGCTGACATCCAGGTTGCGATAGTGGAAAAAGGACTCCAGACGCGGCATGGACCGGGCAAGGAAACGGCGGTCCTGGCAGATACTATTGCCGCACAGAGGTGACTGCTTTGCCGGAACATACCCCTCCAGAAAGGCCAGGGTCTCATCCTCCGCCCGCCGCTCGTCGTAATCACTCGCCCGCACCCGCGCGAGCAGACCCGAGTCGCCATGGTGCCGGCGGTTCCACTCATCCATCGCGGCCAGCACATACTCGGGTTGACGAATGGCGATCACCGGGCCCTCCGCCAAGGTCTCCAGCCGGTCGTCGGTGATGATGGTAGCGATCTCGATAATCCGGTCGTGGAACGGATCCAGCCCCGTCATCTCCAGATCCATCCACACCAGGTTGTTTTCACTCAGGGACATCGTCGGTCACCGGAAACCAAGGTTGCGGCGAGTTTACCCCGAATCGCCGTCGGAGGTCGCATTTGCGACCGATCGGTCTTTATCCGCGGATTTAAGATTCGAGGTCCCCGGCATCAGGGCAAGCATCCGGTCGGGCGCGCATACCTGCGGATCTTGTCGAAATAGCTCGCCTTCATGGCCTCCTCGAACGCCTGGTTGGAGGGATAGTCGAAGCCGAACACCGATCGCCACAGGCGCGGGTTTTCCATACAGAGATAGAAAAATACCCGATCATGCCAGGGGGCCAGACCACGGTAGGCGTGGGAGAACAACTGCCGCTTGATCTCCTCGGGATAGGAGAACTTGCCGTCGCTTGCGGTCAGGGGCATCTGTAAAATCCGCGTCTCGAGGCCGCCGGTGCGGATGCGACGGATGACGGATTTGGTGAAGGTCAGGGTGCCGAAGGAGACCAGCGCCACCTCGCGAGTCTCGAATCCCCGCTCGACCCGGCCCAAGAGCGCCGAGTAATCCGCCGCCCAATCGGCGTAATGGATCATGGGGTGGAAATGAAAGCCCACCAGGATGCCCCGGTCGGCCACCCGCCGGGCGGCGCGCAGGCGCTCGTCGAGCCGGGCGGTTCGCGGTTCCTCGTGCTCGATGACGCCTTGTGGGTTGAGGGACCAGGTGCAGATGAGGTTCCGGGGAATCGGGTTTTGCAACAGATAGGCGATGTTTTTGGACTTGGTCTTCAGCTCCAGGATGACGTTCGGGTGGCGGCGGGCAAAATCCGTCAGGGCGTCGAGCACGCCGAAGCGGTTGCCCCACATCAGGGAGTCGGACGACTGTCCGGTGCCTATATGATAGGTCCGTTCGGGATCGAGCCGCAGGGCCCCGAGCCTGGCGGGGAAATGGCTGTCGAAGTGGATCTCGTCGTCATGGTAGAAGGACCGGACGCTGCAATAGCTGCAACCGAAGCCGCAGTTTTCCACCGCGTCCAGGGTCAGCAGGTTGCAGCAACGGGTGCGCTCGGAGGCAACGGGACAGCGGCCCAGGCCCAGGCCCTCGCGCCCCCGATCCCGCGCCCGAATCCGATATTCCCCCGCCCCGAGGGTGGCGACGGGCGCACCATAGCGCCTGGGGGTAGCGCGCAGGCGTTCCGCGTGCCGGCGGAGGGCATCGACCACCAGGGCCCGGCGTTCCTTCGGCGGCCGCTCCCGGCCGGGCGCCGGGGGCCAGACCGCTATGAGCGAAGGCTCGCCCCACAGATTCAGATCCACGCCGATCTCGCTGATGCGGCGCAATTCCTGCTGGGAGAAGCGGTAATCCAGGGCCTGTCGGCGTAAAAAATCACGCTGCTCGACCGGCAGGTGGGCGAACAGCGTCCGCTCGACCAGGCGGGGGAATCTCCGCTCATAGGCCTCATGGTCTTTCATTTTTGCGGTGGTCGATAGCCGGTGGTCAGTGACGAGCGCCTCATTCCAGACTAGGTGGCGTTCTCAATTCTCACACAAAGACACCAAGCCACAAAGGGATCGTGGATCATGGGTAAGGCGCCCGTTGGCCGTC
>JAIZWN010000487.1 GCA_020443945.1 Candidatus Thiosymbion ectosymbiont of Robbea hypermnestra
ACCTGAGTCACGTCGAACATCACACAAAGACACCAAGCCACCAAGAGAGACAAGGGTGAAAGGGAAACGACCATGGTCTTTAGAGGCTGTCTAAAAACTAAACCTTTGATTTTGCTTGGTATTGACAGGATTTTTCTGCGTTTTGATTCGTACCGCCAAGCGACGGCAGCTCAAAATGATGAAGTAAAACCTCCTGTCAATCCTGAAAAATCCTGTTAATCCTGTCCTATTTGAATTTGGCCCGGCACCTTCAACATGGCTTGAGTTTTCAGACAGCCTCTTAGAGTCTGCGATGAACATCTCGCGGATGATCAGCGACGGCAGGGCAAAATTCTTCGTGTCTTGGTGGCTTTGTGTGAGAACAAACGTTGAACATCACGCAGGATTTACCCACTACCCGCAAATTCATAGCCTCCGCCCAATCCCTGGTAAATCCTACGCGGGCTGCTTCCTGTCCATTATGCTGCTCGATCCGGGTATGGGAATCCGAATGGTCTGCTTCCGGTCCCACGGTGGGCTGGCTCACAAACCTTCCACCTCCTCCCGCGTCAGCTGGGTGTATCGCATAATCTTTTCCACGGGCTCACCGGCCTGTTTCATGATTTCTGCCGTTGCCGTTTTTCCTTTTTCCATTCCCATTTCCATGCCCTTCTCCATACCTTTCTCCATACCCTTCTCCATACCCTTCTCCATGCCCCTTTTTTCCCCTTCCATGCGCCCATCCATGCGCCCATCCATGAAGGAGGAGTAATACAGGCTGGCCTGGTAACGCAACTCCTCGATATGCCATTCGTAAGCCAGCCTTTCCTCCTCCCCCAGCTTCATGACATCCAGGACCTCCTTTGCCTTGGTCAGTCCCTTGGCGCGAAACCCCTCCTCGATCTCCTCGTGCTTGAGAAAATAGATCCACTCATCCAGGGGATCCCTGGCGATGTCGTTGAACTGATTGACCTTCAGCAGATAGTATTCCGGGTAGAGCTCATGGGGGTATTGCTTGCCGAAGAGTTCTTGTTGTTTGTTGTTCAGCCGCAGCTCGTCATGGTAATGGATTCCATGGAACTGCGTTCTCCCATGATAGACATAGTCCTCGCCATGCCCCAGGTCGAAGTACAGGATATTGATGGAAATCACCTTGACGATCCGCTCATAGCGTTCCGCCCTGGATAAGTGCTCCGTAATGGCCTTGGCGGTCGCAAACAGGATCCGCTGCAGATAATCGAATTCCCTTTCATACTGGACTTCGATGAGAATAATCTCCTGTTTTTGGTTTCGGACCTTCATATCCACGCGATTGGACTTGTCGTGGGCCTGCTCTCGGTTGCTCTCGCTTTCGAGGATCTCCAGGATCTCGATATCGTCCTTCAGCAATTCCGACAGAAAGCCTTCCAATACCTCGTAATTGGCCTTACTGCGCAGCAAGCGCTTCAGCGCCCAATCGAAGCTGACGAGTTTTCTTTTGCTCATACCGCACCTCCTTCGATAATCAGTGAATCATCGCAAGCAAAGGTTTCCGGTAGACATATCTTCCGGGGACCTTCCGACATTTCATGCGCGGGAAGCGCAATGCGACGTCACGGGTAAAGCCCCTTAGCGTTCCTTCCGCACTTGGGTATCCGGCAATGCTTTGGTCTTTGCATTTCCCGCTACGGACAGGCGCATAAAGCTCGCCTGCAGGCTGGATTCCGAGTCGATCAGGAACTGGCCGGAGACGACAACCTCGTCGCCCTGGTCGAGGCCCGAGAGGATCTCCACCTCGCCGCCGCGGTGCATACCCGTGACCACATCCACCGGCCGGAACCGGCCTGCGCCCAGAGCCAGGACCACGCTCTCACGCTCGCCGGTGACGATGAGCGCCTCGCTCGGGATCCTGAGCACATTCTCCTTAGGACCACCGTGGATGACGACCTCGGCGAACATGTTCGGCCGCAACAAAAGGTCCGGATTGGGAAACACCAGCCGCACGCGCAGGGTGCGGGTCTCAGGATCCAGGTCGGGATAGAGATAATCCACGACGCCCTCCCACTGCCGGCCCGCGTAGGCCGGCACGCCGATCTCGGCCTTCAGTCCGGGCCGCAACCAAGCGATCTGGTGCTCGAAGACATCCACCAGGACCCACACCCGGCTCAGATCGGCGATAGTGAACATCTCCGTATCCTTGCGCACATACATGCCGTCGCGGGCCAGCATCCGGGTCACAATGCCGGCGATGGGGGCCAGGATGGGGACCCGGTTGCGGGTCCGCCGCGTGCGCTCGAGCTCCCGGATGATAGGCTCCGGGACATCCAACAGCCGCAGCAGATTGCGCGCCTTGTCCACCCTGACGCCGGGACCGCCCCGGGAGCGGGGATCGATCGCCAGCAGAAAATCCACCTGGGCGGACAGGATATCCGGGGCATAGAGCTGGGCCAGCTCTTGTCCCCGGCGTACCGGTTCGCCCTCCGCGCGCAGGCTCAGCTCCTCGATCCAGCCCTCGGCCCGCGGGTGGATGTGGGCCAGGCGAGTCTCGTCATACTCCACCCGACCCAGGGTGCGTACCTCCTTCCACAGGGTTCCATGCGTCACCGCGGCGGTGCGTACCCCCATGTTCCGGATTACCGCACCACTCAAAACGACCTGTGGATACCTGCTTACCTCCGGGGCCAGACGCTTCGCCACCAGGTCCATGCCGCAGATGGGGCAGGTTCCGGGCTCGTCCCGAACGATTCGCGGATGCATGGGGCAGATGTACTTGGGGTCCAGGTGCCTGACGGCGTGCTCCAGGGCGCTCTCGGACCCGACCGCCGCCGGGGACGCGCCGGGCGACGCGGCCTCGTCGCCGCAAGCGGTCACCAGCAGCAGGAGAGCCGCGACGAAAGGGCGACCCCATCCGGTCGGACAAAAAAGGACCATCGCACGAATCCTCCATTGGGGGAGACGGAAATCCGCGGTAGAATCCCGCCCCATGCTCCTCTGTGTCAAACACCGTTTCCTGTTCGTCCATATCGCCAAGACCGGCGGCACCAGCGTACGCGCCAGTCTGCAACCCCTGCGCCGGCGCGATCCCTGGTACTGGCCCATGTTCCTGTGCAGCCGCTTCAGTCACCTGAGCGGTCACCGCATCGCCGGCAAACTGCCGCGGCACGCCAAGATCATCGCCGCCAAGGAGCTGCTGCCGAAGGAATTCTTCGACACCCTGTTCAAGTTCGCCTTCGTGCGCAACCCCTGGGACCTGCAGGTGAGCTCCTTTTATCACATCCGCCGTGAGCGTCCCCACCTCCTCGGGGGCCATACGGAGTTCGCGGACTTCCTGCGCTGGAAGCTGGACCCGGAACGCCCCTATCAATACCACCTGGATACCTCTATCGAGCGGCAGACCGACTATCTGATCGATCTGCAGGGTGCGCTGATTGTGGATTTCATCGGCCGCTACGAGCGCCTGGAAGACGACTTCGCCACGGCCTGCAAACGCATCGGCATCGCCTCGCCGTCCCTGGCCCACAAACGCAAAGCCCTCGACCGCCGCCGAGACTACCGGGGCTACTATAATGACGAGACCGCCGAGCTGGTGGCGCGCCATTTCAGGCGGGATATCGAGCTACTCGGCTATACCTTCGATCCCGGAGCCGATGGGATTTCGCCGTACCACGGACCTGCATTACCTTCGGAACACGCCGATGTCACTTGATCGCACCCAGGTCGAGAAGATTGCCCAGCTTGCGCGGCTTGCCGTTTCCGATACGGAAAAGGACCGCTACGCCACCGATTTGTCCAGGATCCTGGATCTCGTGGCGCAGATGGATCGGGTGGATACCGACCATGTCACGCCCCTGGCCCACCCCCTGGACATGGTGCAGCGGCTACGCCCGGACGAACCCGCCGAATCCGACCAACGGGACCTGTTTCAGCGCCTCGCGCCGGCAACCGAAGCGGGGTTGTACCTGGTCCCGAAGGTAATCGAGTAACCATTTATCCATAGGCACTGGTCAGTACCATGAATCTTGCCGCGGAAGATATCCGATTCATCAAAGGGCACCTGGGCGAGTGGCTCACCGAGGAGTCTCTCGCCC
>JAIZWN010000488.1 GCA_020443945.1 Candidatus Thiosymbion ectosymbiont of Robbea hypermnestra
GGTATGGAGTCCTTAACCGTATCGAAGTGAAGCCATTGATTCCCCCTCTCCCCAACCCCTCTCCCGCCAGGGGCGAGGGGCTTTAGCGCGGTAGGATGGGTAGAGGCGCGCCAATGAGCTTTGGGTATGCCAACAATCTTAACCGCGCCGAAACCCATCACCCATAGAAACCTTATAATGATAGATTTCTACGACAGAAAAAATGACCGGCTATCGGCGCTGGTGCGTTCCCGGCGGTGGTTATTTTTTTACCGTCAACCTCGCCAGACGCAAAAATAATTCCTTGTTAGGATTAACTGGCGACTGGCGACCCATATGCAGTCAGGACTTAAAGATTGCCCAACCGGTCTTGGAGGGATGGGGAGGCGAGGAAAACGAAAGCGCGGCCCATTTTTTGCTTTATTAGGATTCCGAGCTCGACCAGTCCCAGGAGGTCGGTCCGGGCCGTTTGGTAGACTACCTTGTGGCTCTGGCGGTGTCCTTCGATGGTGTAGTGGGTGCCCGGAGACCTAAGCGCGTGGCGGATCAGCGCGAGCTGGCGGTGATTGAAGGCGGCTTGCAGCTGCGTGGATGAACGTAACAGCGATTCGGTCTCATGCCGTTCTTCGGCTTTGCGGCCTAGATAGGCATGGAGCTGGTCGATTGCTTTGGCAATAACCGTCAACTGGTGGATGATGAAATAGGTGACATCGCTGTCGTCCGTTTCGGTGAACAGGTAGGAACGACTATATTGGGCCGGGGCCTGTTTCAACACCCTGGAAATCGAGATGAACTCCAGAAGCCAATAGCCGCGGGACAGGGCGGACCAATAGAAGAGTGCCCGGGCAACCCGGCCGTTGCCATCGACGAATGGGTGGTCGTAGGCGAGCGCGAAGTGCAGGAGAATCGCGCGGATGATCGGATGCACGAAAGGACCACCGTCGGTCTCGTTCGCGAATCGACACAGCAGGTCCATGCGTTCGGGGAGTTCATGGGCGGTGGGGGGGATGTGCAGGATGCGGTTATCGCGATGGTCGACTACCTGGATGTGTTCCCGCGGGTGTCTCAGCCGGCCCGCGGCAGAGGGATCGTCCAGGGTGTCCTGGGTCAGGACGCGGTGCAGATCGAGGATCATTTCCGGCGTCAGGGGTTCGTGAATGCGCTCGGAGATCGAACGCATGGCTTGGAAGTTGTTGCAGATCATCTGCTCGCTCTTGTCCCGAGGCCGTCGCCCTTGGCGCAGCATCTCCTTGGCCACTTGTCGGGTTGTCGAAGCGCCTTCCAGCTGGCTGGAGGTGATGGCCTCCTCGACCAGGGAGCTGACTAGGTAGGTGTTGCGGGTCTCGGGGTTGGCGATCGGGGCGCCGAGGCGGATCTGACCGGATGCATCCCGATCGATGCCATGCAACCGGCTGAGGATCGGATCGACGAGCACAAATCGGAATGGGTGTCCCAGCTTGTCCCATAGCGGGAGTGACTTGTATAGCAGGCGACGAGCACTTTTGACAGCGAACCACCAATCCTCGTGGGAGAAACCCTTGGGGGGTGTCTTATGTCGGAGTTCATCCCAGTGTAGATAATGTCCACCCGGGGTCGGACCAATGGAGTCATCAAGCAACCGTCGAAGATACTCGACACCGGACTCTGCGACCGATCGGCCAAGGTGATTGTAATCGGGGGGGGGATGGGGGATCTTCATGCGTGCTGCATCATGCCGAGCTGCGATACCGGAATTACTAATTTGACATCAATTAGTAGCATTTTAGTACATCGGCGTCCTGCCGGAAAGCAGGTCAAGCTATGAGTATCGATTTTTCCGAATACATCACCAGCACGTAGGTTGGAATAAGGAACGAACCCTAACGATTTTGGCTCAACATGCTGATTCGTTGGGATTTGTAAGTTGTGGTATATAGGGTATTTCGACGCACTTAAACACGGCGACTCACCGTCTACTACCTGTTAGGCGTGAAAATTTGACCGCTGTGCGTTCAGGCTGGTAACCGCCGTCTCTTTGCGCCGCCGAAGCCAGCGTTAGCCAGCCGCAGTGCGAGGTGCGCGCCGATCGATGACTGCCATACCCAAGCTCCCGCTCGCCGCCATGCACACCCGGCACGACGGTCTCACCGAGGCGACGGCCAACTACTACTTCGAAGCCGCGCGAGTCTGCCTCGACCGACATCATGAGTCTCCCCGCGAGACCGAGATCGACTCGAACGGAACCAAGTCTCCCGTAGTCGCAGACTGGGAGCCGCCGGACGATCGGACGAGGGGCGCGTGGGCGAACGAGATCGATGCGACCGAAGACGGTGCGTACGCCTGTGCTCTCGCAGCAGCAGAGGTGAGCGAAGGGTTGGTTGCTGTGTACCGAGCGGAGACGGGCACAGGCGCCGACTGGTATATTGCACCCAAAGGAAAGACGGTCGAGGACTTGGAAGATTGTCTGCGCTTCGAGGTCTCTGGTGTCGATTGCGGAAACGAAATAGCCGTGGCCCAGCGGCTCAAGAAGAAGCTGAAGCAGACCGCTGCAGGTGACAGTAACCTGCCCGCGATGGCAGGGGTCGTCGGCTTCAAGGCAGCCCTCGTCATGCTCGAAACGTTGGAAGATTGATGTCGTGGCTTGAGCATCACAGACTCAGCGAGTCCCGCGCCGCGGCGGCAGAGGAGGCTCTTCGCCAGGGCGACCGCGCCTTGGCCGAAGAACTTTACGCCGAAGCGGCCGAAGCCGAGAAGGCGGCCCTCGCCGACCTCGATCCGTCAAAGACGCGAACCCTCGGGGTCTGTGCCGTCAGTGCCGTGTCGCTTTACTACAAAGCCACGTGTTTCCAAGATGCGGAGACACTAGCCATCAACTGGATGGCCTCTGCGTCTCTGCCGGGATTCGCAAAAGAGCAACTGCGAAACCTCCTCCAGTCGGTCTGGAGCGAACAAGTAAGGGAGCGCGCGGGAGTTCGATTCGTACCCGGCCAAGTCATGATCTCTGTAAAGGGTGGCGTAACGGATGTAGGCGAAGCCGTCGATGACGTGATCGGTCCCATGGTCAACAAGCCGGTTGTTGTCGAGATAGCCGTCGACGACCACGGCAGAAGGAAGTTCGTCGACATTGAACCGGATGACTGAACCGGCGATTGGTTAACAAGGGCTTGCAACTGACAACAGACAGCTAGCACGATCATGAGATTTGCAATACCGGAATTACTAATTTGACATCAATTAGTAGAATTTTAGTATGAACCGGCGTTCTGCCGGGGAGTTAGGTCAAACTATGAGCATCGATTTTTCCGAATACGTCACCAGCCTTGATACTGAGCCCGGACACGAGCATCGCCAAGCGCTCGAATCCAGCTATCACGAGGCGGCCCGGATCATGTCCCCCCAGGGGCTCGACCACTACCTCACGGGCATCAAGGCCATGAGCAGCCTGAACAAGGGGGAGGACCTGATCCTCACCTACATCCAGGAGATGCCTGGTGTAGCCAAAGAGCTGGGGGAGGACGTCATTCCCGACATCGTCAGTGCCCTGATGAAGCTTGCCTCCCACACCTCGGGTACCGTGGTTACTCTACTGATGGCCAATATGCCCCTGGCCGCGCAACGGCTCGGTGACAGCGACGTGATGCGTGGTTACCTCAAGCTGCTCCATCAGCTCGCCGGCAAGGCCCCGCGGGGACTGCGGCCTATGATGGAAAATATGGACGAGCTGCTTTCCAAGCTCACCCTGGGGGGGCTGCGCCGCTGGGCCCTGTGGGGCGCCCAGGCCCACCAGCGGGAGCTAGACGGCCAGATGGCCTACTTCGGCCTCAAAACCGAGTCGTCCCGTGCCGTGCTCCAGAAGGAGCGTCGCGGGACCCTGTTCGTGGACAACCAGCGCAAGCTCAACTTCTACCTCCGCGCCCTGTGGGCCCGCGCCTTCTTTATGCGCCCCACCTCCGGCGACTACGAGACCCGCCAAGGGCTCAAACCCTTCATCGAGGATTTCCAGATCCACCTGCCGGACGCTTTCGATTCCTTCCGGGGCATCTCCGGACTGGAGGTCTACCGGGCCAGCGCCGCTCACTGCGCGGCCCACATGGTTTACACCCAGCAACCAATCAGCGCCGAGCAGCTCAGTCCCGCCCAGATGAAGCTCATCGAGCTGTTCGAGGACGCCCGGGTCGAGCATCTGGCGACCCGGGATTTTCCGGGGCTACGCAAGCTTTGGCTCGGTTTCTTCACCACCCCCATCACCCCGGACGAAGAATTCGTCGAGCTGCATCCCATGATGGACCTCATGATGCGCTTGGCTACCGCCCTGCTCGACCCCCACTACCGGGACGAAGATCCTCTGATCAACGATACCGCTACCGATTTCCGCCGCCAATTGGAGACCCGCGCCGAGGACAACCAAATCAGCTGGGACGCGGGGGTCACCTTTTACAATCGAGTGGTCCAACAGGTCGCCTTGCCCAACCTGCGTGTTCTGGAGAATTGGCCCATCCCCTATCGGGACGACAACCGATACATCTGGGCCTTCACCGAGAACATGTTCGTAGAGGCGGGACTGGACTACCTGCCCGAACACAAACAGCAGGTACGCAAATACGTCTCCGCGATCGAAATGGCCAATGAGGTGGACTGCGAGCTGGCCGGCGACGACGCCCAAGAGGTCTGGATCTGCGCCACCGAACTTTTCCCCTACGAGGACGAGGGTGTCAGCTACAACGAGATGTGGGGCAAGGAGCCAGTTTCCGATCCCTACCACTATCAGGAATGGGACTACCAGGTCCAGCTCTTCCGCCCGGACTGGGCCACGGTCATCGAACGCCGCCAGGGTCGGGGCGATCCCGAGCAGATGGACGAAATCCTCACCAAATACAAACCCATCGCCAGCCGCATCCGCCACCTGATCGATGCCCTGCAACCCCAGGGCATCGTGCGCCGCCGCGGCTACGAGGAAGGCGAAGAGCTGGACCTCAACGCCGCGGTACGGGCCATGATCGACATCCGCCGCGGCATCATGCCGGACCCGCGCATCAACATCCGCATCGATCGCCACATCCGCGACCTCTCCATCCTGGTGCTCATGGATCTCTCCGAATCCACCAACGAAAAGATCGGCGTACAGGAAGGCGACCCGGATTACGACACCGCCCCCTCTATCTTGGACCTCACCCGCGAGTCCACCGGACTACTGGCCTGGGCCATTGATGCTATCGGCGACAACTTCGCCGTCCACGGCTTCGCCTCCGACGGTCGCCACGACATCCAATACTACCGCTTCAAGGACTTCGAGCAGTCCTATGACGACGAGGCCAAATCCCGCATGGCCGGGATGCAGGGCGGCCTCTCCACCCGCATGGGCGCGGCCCTGCGCCATGCCGGCTGGCATCTGACCCGACAGCCGGCCGAGAAGCGGCTGGTGTTGCTCATCACCGACGGCGAGCCCGCCGACATCGACGAGCGTGATCCCCAATACCTGCGCCACGATACCAAGCAGGCGGTGGAAGAGCTGGCCACCCGAGGGGTCTACACCTACTGCCTGACCCTGGACCCCGACGCCGACCGCTACGTGGCCCGCATCTTCGGAGAAAACAACTACGCCATCGTGGACCACGTGGAGCGGCTGCCGGAACGACTACCGGCGGTATTCGCGGCCATTACCGGCTGAACCCCCGGCCCTCAGGGCCACCGAATAATAACTCGATAGAAAGCAACGGGTTGTCGATGTTGAACCGCGGAGAACGCAGAGGAGATGAGATGCGCTCCAGCGAATTGATGGGCACGCGGCGCTTTGGATATCCACAAGCCGCCAGTGTTTGGGAGCCGCCGTGGCCTGACCGGGGTGCTCGATCAACCTACCGGGCGCTGGCTTTGCCCATCCTACCCAGCTTGTAGGCTGGGGTGAGCTGGCAGCCCCAACAAATCACCCTACCGAGCCAAAGCCGTTGGGGTTCGTCGCCCCTGTCGGGGCGACCTCACCCCAACCTACCTGATGATCCAATCCGGGGTACCGCTTTGCCGGCGCACTCCAAACTATCCGGCCGTCATTCCGGTTACTGCCGCTCTGACTTAGCCCACAGCATCATCGACAATGATAGCGGAGAACACGGAGACAATGCCTGAACTCGCACGGTTTTTTGGAATTATCATTCGGATGTATCTTGAAACGCATGGACCCCATCATACGGCGCATTTTCATGCGTATTACCAGCGTGAAACGGCTGTTTTTGGTATTGAACCCGTTGAGCTCATCGCCATCAGTAGCGGCGATAACATAGCCGATAGGATTGTAGCCGCTCTGAAATCAACCCCCAGACTCACCCTGGATCGGGATCTTAACGAACCTGCCGGATGCCCATCCCACCGCCCTGCTGGTTTTCCTGCTGACCGAAGGCTCACTCAGCGATCAGGGAATCCGTGACTTTGCCTGCCGGGCCGAATCCAGTGGCTTTCCGATTACAATAAAAGGTAGTGCTGTGATCTATAGGATGATAGGACAGGCAAAGCCTAGCGTGGTCTCGCGCCCCATCCTACAGATTTTA
>JAIZWN010000489.1 GCA_020443945.1 Candidatus Thiosymbion ectosymbiont of Robbea hypermnestra
GGCGTAGAGACCTCCCCTCACCATCATGGTTGTCCGCGGATTCAAGCATCACAGATCACAAAACTACAACACTACCCGGATGCTGTAGTTGCGCTTGGGCTCCGGGTTGGGAAAGGTCTCGAAGGTGTGCTCGGGGGTACCGGGCATGGTCTTGATCTTCATTTTTGAATGTTTCTTGTAATCTTACCGGGATTTGGTGCTTCGCTTGTCGCTTCGATCTATCATTCGGTTTTCCCGAGGCGCTTGGCACCTCCGCGGGGATAGGCTATAGTCCCCACGTCAAGCGGAATCTTCACGATCATGTCGAACACGACGACACATCCCCGAACACGCCTATTGGCGTCCTCCCCCCGACCGTCAGGGATCCCCCTCCTGCTCTGTCGGCTTCTGCTCGCGCGCCCGCTGCTGCCCTGAGGGGCAGAGATAGATGCAGACCCCGGCGGGGGCGGATAGTACGCACTCTCTCCGAATCGAACAAAACCGCGGCCGCGGACGTCCCGAGGGACGGGTGCGGAGACGCGAGGGCGAGCATATGAGCAGCAATGATCGATTGGTTATCTTCGACACCACCCTGCGGGACGGCGAGCAGAGTCCGGGCGCCTCCATGACCCGGGAGGAGAAGGTCCGCATCGCCAAGGCCCTGGAGAAACTTCGGGTGGATGTGATCGAGGCGGGTTTTCCCATCGCCAGTACGGGTGATTTCGAGGCGGTGCGGGCCGTCGCCGCCAATGTGAAGGACAGCACCATCTGCGGGCTTGCCCGCGCCCTGGATCGGGACATCGACTGCGCCGGGAAGGCCCTGGCCGGGGCCAATTCGGGCCGCATCCATACCTTTATCGCCACCTCCTCCCTGCATATGGAGCAGAAGCTGCATATGAGCCCGGACGAGGTGGTGGCACAAGCGGTGCACGCGGTTCGACGGGCCCGCCGGTATACGGACGATGTGGAGTTTTCCCCCGAGGACGCGGGGCGCTCCGAGCACGATTTTCTGTGCCGAGTGCTGGAGGCGACCATCGACGCCGGGGCGCGCACGGTGAATATCCCGGATACCGTGGGCTACAGCATCTCCGATCAGTTCGGCGACCTGATCCGGACCCTGATCGAGCGGGTGCCCAATGCGGATAAGGCGGTGTTCTCGGTGCACTGCCACAATGATCTGGGCCTGGCTACCGCCAACTCGTTGGCGGCGGTGCGCAACGGCGCGCGCCAGGTGGAATGCACCATCAACGGCCTCGGGGAGCGGGCGGGCAACGCCGCCCTGGAGGAGGTGGTCATGGCGGTGCGCACCCGCCGGGATCACTTCGCCTGTGATACGCGCCTGGATACCACCCAGATCGTCCCCTGTTCGCGTCTGGTCTCGGGCATCACCGGCTTTCCCGTCCAGCCCAACAAGGCCATCGTCGGGGCCAACGCCTTCGCCCATGAGTCCGGCATCCATCAGGACGGGGTGCTCAAGAATCGCGAGACCTACGAGATCATGCGCGCCCAGGACGTGGGGTGGAACGAGAATCGCATCGTGCTGGGCAAACACTCCGGGCGTAACGCCTTTCGCACTCGGCTCCAGGAGTTGGGGGTAGGCTTCGCGTCGGAAGAAGAGCTCAACGCCGCCTTCGCCCGCTTCAAGGAACTGGCGGATAAGAAGCACGAAATCTTCGACGAGGACTTGCAGGCTCTGGTGACGGACACCAATCTGGATGCCGCCAACGAGCGCGTCAAGCTCGTGTCCCTGCGGGTCTGCTCGGAGACCGGGGAGACCCCCAAGGCGCACTTGGTGCTTGCCGTGGACGGGGAGGAAAAGCCCGGGATCTCGATCGGCAGCGGCCCGGTGGACGCCACCTTCAAGGCCATCGAGACCATTGTCGCCAGCGGAACCGAGCTCAAGCTCTATTCGGTCAACGCCGTCACCGGCGGTACCGACGCCCAGGGCGAGGTCACGGTGCGGCTGGAGAAGGGGGGGCGGATGATCAACGGCCAGGGGGCGGATACGGATATCGTCATCGCCTCCGCCAAGGCCTACATCAATGCCTGCAACAAGGTCCTGCAACCGCGTGAACGGGCGCACCCCCAGACCGGGGAGCTCTAGCCGTGGAGCCGGGGCTCGGCCGCCGTTACCTGCACGCCATGGGCGTGCCGGTGTGGCGGCGGCGGGAGGCAAATATGGATACCGAAGGGCCTGAAGAAACACCGCCTCCACGGGAGGGCGTCGCAACAAGCGACACCCAGCGAGGTCCGGAGATGGACCACCCTGTTCAGCGGCTACCAGCCGTTGAACAGGAAGGAATCGGGAAATTGCCATCTTCCGATCCCGATCCCGATTCCGTGTCGCAAAAGGCGACACCCGACACTCTCCCCGACGGCGAGATCGAGCCGCCGCCCCAAGCGGAACTCGAGGTGGCTTCCGGCGACGGGATCGCCGGGATGGACTGGGAACGCCTGGGCGCGACCGTGGCCTCCTGCCGCGCCTGCGAGCTGTGCGAGACTCGCACCCAGACCGTATTCGGAGTCGGCAATCGCCAAGCCGACCTGATGATTATCGGCGAGGCGCCGGGGGCCGACGAAGACCGCCAGGGCGAGCCCTTCGTGGGCCGGGCCGGCCAGCTGCTCAACCTAATGCTCGCGGCCATCGGGCTCCAACGCGAGCAGGTCTTCATCGCCAACATCCTCAAGTGCCGTCCGCCGCAGAACCGGGACCCGCGACCGGAGGAGGCCTTCCGTTGCAGTCCCTACCTCATGCGCCAGATCGCCCTCGTGCGCCCGCGCGTACTGCTCTTGGTAGGCCGCATCTCGGCACAGAAGCTACTGGAAACCGACCGCCCGATCGGCAAGCTGCGGGGGCGCTGGTTCGTCTTCGGTCCCGACGAGACCCCCCTCACCGTGACCTACCATCCCGCCTACCTGCTGCGTTCCCCGGACCAGAAGGCCAAGGCCTGGCAAGACCTGATCGAGGTCGCGCGTCGGCTGCGGAAACCGGAGGCGGAAGACTCCGGCGCGGAACCGGTGGGTTGATCCGAGACGCGAAGGGTAAAATCGTGATCCTCGTTGCTGCCGGCTTGCCGGTTCCGGGTGGGAAGTTCCCGGTATCCTTACGGTAGCCTTGGGGTTATGCCTTGCCACCCAAGGCCATTCCCGCTAGATTGTTCCGAATCGACAACCTTCCGGGCAAGACACCATGACTCAAGCAGACATCCAGCAAGCCGTCGAATCGATCTGGGCCCTGTTTCGGGAAACCGATCGGCGGATCCAAGAGACCGACCGGCAGATCAAGGAAGTCAGCGAGCAATTCAAGGAAACCGATCGCCAGATCAAAGAAGTCAGCCAGCAGTTCAAGGAAACCGATCGGCGTCTCGATCAGCAGTTCAAAGAAACCGATCGGCAGATCAAGGAAGTCAGCCAGCAGTTCAAGGAAACCGACCGGCGTCTCGACCGCATCGCGGAAGAGACCCGGCGGGAAATCGCCGCCCTCTCCGCCCAGACGCGCGCGGCCGAGAGGCTGTTTACCGGCCAGTGGGGCCGCTTGATGGAGGCCCTGGTACGGCCAGGGGTCGTGCGTTTATTCCAGGATTGGGGCATTCCGGTCAGTCGTACCCTGGAACGGGTGCGGGCGCGCCGAGGCGGGGAGGAGATGGAGCTCGACCTGCTGCTGGTGGATGGTGATGCCCTGGTGATCGTGGAGGTCAAAACCACCCTGCGGGCGAACCATGTGCGTGAGCTGCTCGACGACCTCAAGACCTTTCCGGACTTCTTCCCCGAATATAAGGGCTATCGCCGGTTCGGGGCGGCCGCCACCTTGGCCATCGAGCAGGCCGCGGACCGTTATGCCTATCGCCAGGGGTTGTTCGTGCTGACCCTGGGCCGGGAGGGGCTCGTCACCCTGCGGAACGACGACGTCTTTCGGCCACGGGATTTCACCACCGGCAATCGCATCAAGCCCGCCTAGGGGTCGTTCTCAATTGAAAAATTGTCTAAAGATAACAATCGGTTATGAGGTACGCAGGGCAGGAAAGCGCCGCGGAACCGCGGCGTTTTCCTGCCATCGGAATGGGCAGCGTTTTCCGCGGCGGAATGTGCTTCGCTTTCCCGCCCTACATGGACCTCTCGCCGCGCTGAGAACGCAAAATAAGGTGAAATGGGGTACTAGACCGTCTCGATCCCTCGGCAGCCCTCCTGATTGTCGGTATCCATGGCTTGGCTCCAGATCTCCTTCGTCGTCGAGCGGGACAGCGCACCTCTGATCGAGGCCGCCCTGGAGAACAGCGGCGCCCTTGCGGTAACCCTGGGAGACGCGGTAGACGAGCCGCCGCTCGATTCGCCATTCGGCACCACCTCTTTAGAGGGTGTCGTAAAAGCCCATCCCTGGGCTTTTACGCCGCGGAATCGGAAAATTGCGATTTCCCGATTCCTTCATTTTCAACCGCTTACCGCGGTCGAAAATGGCGGTCCGTCCCTGGACCGCGTCGGGTGTCGCAACAAGCGACACCCGAGCTCCTCCACGGAGGAGGCTATCGCCTGTTGCGACACCTTCCCGTGGCACCGGACACGGCTCACCGCCCTGTATCCCGACGAGCCACAGGCCCTGAAGACCGCGCTGGCGGTATCCCGCTCCCTGGCCGATCACCTCGGTATCCAGCCCCGGATCGAGCGGCTCGAGGACCGGAGCTGGGAACGGGCCTGGCTGGACGATTTTGCGCCCATGCGCTTCGGCCGACGGCTCTGGGTAAGCCCCAAGGGGCAAGCCGTAAAGGCCCCGGATGCGGTTGTGGTCGAGCTGGATCCGGGGCTTGCCTTCGGTACCGGCCGACATCCCACGACCGCCCTCTGTCTGCATTGGCTCGATGGCGCGGAGCTCGCGGGAAAGACCGTCATCGACTATGGCTGCGGCTCGGGGATCCTCGCCATCGCCGCGCTGAGGCTCGGGGCCGCTCACGGACTCGCGGTGGATCAGGACCCCCAGGCCCTGGAGGTCACCCAGGCCAACGCGGAGCACAATGGGGTCGCCGACCGCCTGCGTTTCTGTCTCCCGGAAGAGGTGCCGGAGGCGCCGGCCGATCTGTTGCTGGCGAATATTCTGGCCGATCCCCTGATCGCCCTCGCGGCACGGCTGGCGGCATTGGTGCGCACCGGGGGGCACATCGCCCTGGCGGGTATTCTGCATGACCAGGGCGCGCGGCTCCTGGCCGCCTACGCGCCCTGGTTCGATCCGAACCCGCCCCGGATAATGGACGAGTGGATGCTGGTGAGCGGCCGCCGGACCGCAAAACAGGCCCGGCGAGTGCCTATCGGTCCCGACGCGATCTGACCTCGGTGGAGCGGTTTTCCCGAGCGGTTCGTCTCGTCCGGCGGACAGCGGCCGGGTAGCCTGAGGCGCCGAAAACCCGCATAATGCGCCCCGGTTCGGGGAGTCGTGCAAACGGGCCGGAGCGCCGCGAGAACGACCGGATCGGGTTGGCAATTCTTCCGATGGGGCGATCGCCCTGGGGACCAGACAAGATGGTTATCAGGACGACGGCACAGCGAACCGACGCGGGGCATACGGAGGACCCCGCGGAGGTGACCACTCCCTTTCGGACGGATCGCGGGCAGACCCTGCGGGAGTGCGTCCGGAGCACCCTGGGGCATTACCTGGAGAACCTCGATGGGCACGAGGTCGGGGATCTGTACCAAACCGTCATGGGCGAGGTCGAACCGCCCCTGATCAAAAGCCTGCTCGCCTACACCCGGGGCAATCAGACCCAATCCGCCCGGCTGCTCGGCATGAGCCGTGGCACCTTGCGCAAAAAGATGGCCTGCTACGGGATAGATCAGGACCCCTGAGACCGGCCAGATAAATGAGATGTACCCCATACGACAGGCGCTGATCAGCGTATCCGACAAGACCGGGGTCCTGGATTTCGCCCGTGACCTGGTGGCCCAGGGCATCCGGCTTCTGTCCACCGGCGGCACCGCCCGCCTTCTGACCGAACATGCCGTCCCGGTGCGGGAGGTCGCGGACTACACGAGTTTCCCGGAGCTGATGGCGGGAAGGGTGAAGACCCTGCACCCGCGCATCCACGGCGGCATCCTGGGCCGCCGGGGTATCGACGATGCCCGGATGCGGGAGCATGGGATCGAGCCCATTGATCTGGTGGTGGTCAACCTCTATCCCTTCGAGCGCACGGTGGCCGACCCGGACTGTGACCTGCCCACGGCCATCGAGAACATCGATATCGGCGGCCCGACCCTGCTCCGCGCCGCGGCCAAGAACCACGCGGCGGTCGCCGTGGTCACGGACCCGGCCGACTACCCGCTGGTGTTGTCGGAAATGGCGGCAACCGACGGGGCCCTGAGCGACGCCACGCGGTTCGATCTGGCGGTCAGGGCCTTCGAGCACACGGCCCGCTACGATGGCGCCATCGCCAACTACCTGGGGCGGCGGGTCGGAACAGCGGACCCGGCCGGCTTCCCGCGCACCCTGAACATGCAGTTTGAGCGCAAGCAGGCCATGCGCTATGGCGAGAATCCACACCAGCCGGCAGCCTTCTTCGTCGAGCGGGAGCCGAACGAGGCGAGCGTCGCCGCGGCGCGTCAGCTCCAGGGCAAGGCCCTGTCCTACAACAACATCGCCGATACGGATGCGGCCCTGGAATGCGTCAAGCAGTTCGACGAGGGCCCGGCATGCGTCATCGTCAAACACGCCAACCCCTGCGGCGTCGCCCTGGGGACCGATCCGACGCGGGCCTACGAGCGGGCCTTCGCCACCGACCCGGAATCCGCGTTTGGCGGCATCATCGCCTTCAACGGCGAGCTGGACGAGACGACGGCCCGGACCATCCTGGAGCGCCAGTTCGTCGAGGTCATCATCGCGCCGGGGGTTGCGCCCGCCGCGGTTGCCGCCATCGGCGCCAAAAAGAACCTGCGCCTGCTCACCTGCGGGCAATGGAGCGACACGGCGGCTCGGCGCACCGAATTCAAGCGCGTCGACGGCGGGCTCCTGGTCCAGGAGGCCGACCGGTCCCTGACCCACGAGATCAAAGTGGTCACCGAACGCGCACCCACGGACCAGGAAATGGCGGATCTGCTCTTCACCTGGCGCGTCGCCAAATACGTCAAGTCCAATGCCATCGTCTACGGGCGCGCGGGCATGACCATCGGCATCGGGGCGGGACAGATGAGCCGCGTCAACTCGGCCCGCATCGCCACCATCAAGGCCGAACAGGCGGGCCTCGAGATCGCCGGCGCGGTAATGGCCTCCGACGCCTTCTTCCCCTTCCGCGACGGCATCGACCAAGCCGCGGCAACGGGTATCCGCGCCGTCATCCAGCCCGGCGGCTCCATGCGCGACCAGGAGGTCATCGCCGCCGCGAACGAGCACGGCCTGGCCATGGTCTTCACCGGTATGCGCCACTTCCGGCATTGACGACCAGCGGCCGACACCTTCGACGCGAACCGAACGCACTTCCCGGAGCAACCCGCGGTCAGGCGGTACGCGCATCGACCATGAGCATCCATGCCACGGCGATCATCGAGCCAGGCGCTCGCCTCCACCCCTCCGTTCGGGTCGGACCCTACGCCATCATCGAGAGCGGGGCCCACATCGGGCCGGACTGCATCATCGAGAGCTGCGTGCGCATCTACGGCGCCACCCACATGGGTCGCGGCAACCGCGTCGGCCATAGTGCCGCCATCGGCGGGGAGCCCCAGGACCTCGGATACCGGCCGGAAGCGGCCAAACCCCTCACCATCGGGGATCACAACCACTTCAGAGAAGGCGTAACTATCAGCCACGGCATCAAGACAGCGCAGGGAACCCGGATCGGAAACCACAATTTCCTGATGGCCTACGCCCACATCGGGCACGACTGCATCGTCGGCGACCACAACATCTTCGCCAACACCGCGACCCTGGGCGGCCATGTAGAGCTGGAAGACCGGGTATTCCTATCCGGTCAAACGGCCGTCCATCAGTTTTGTCGGATCGGCGCCCTCGCCATGATCTCCGGCATGACCGCCGCCACCCAGGACGTGCCCCCCTTCGTAATGGCCGACGGCCACCGGGCCAGAATCGTCGGCCTGAACCTCGTCGGACTCCGCCGCAACGGATACACCCAAGAGCAACGGAACCTCATCAAGGCCGTCTACCGGACCCTCTTTCGCTCGGGACTGCGCCGATCCGCGGCCCTCGCGCGGGCCGAGCAAGACTACCCCTCCCCCCTGACCCGGCAAATCCTGCGCTTCATCGAATCCAGCCACCGGGGGGTGATCTCCTTTACCTAGTGCCCCATTTCACCTTATTTTACATCCTCTTAAGCCCCCAAACGCGCCAAGGCACAGCAAGCAGGAATCACCTAAAGGGTGTACCCTCGTCTTGGCGCGTTTGGGGGACTCCCTGCGGGCGCGACGAACGCTACCATCCGCGTCGTTGCGCGAGCTCGAAATAGGGCTGGCTATTCCTGCGCTCGCGCGCCTCGCATCCGGCCGCTTCTCGCCGCGCTCAAAACGCAAAATAAGGTGAAATGGGGTGCCAGACCTGTGCATAATACTCTGAAACAAGGCACCGGAGGCCGGGCCCGTTCGGCATCCCGGTAAAACAAGGGTTTGGAACAAACGATATGAAGGTTTTGATCATCGGCGGCGGCGGGCGCGAACACGCCCTGGCCTGGAAGGCGACCCAGTCACCTCTGGCACAAAAGGTCTTTGTGGCGCCCGGAAACGGCGGCACCGCCACGGAACCGGGGGTGGAAAACGTGGACATCGCGGCGGACGACATCGAGGCACTGGTCGCCTTCGCCCAGCGCAGCCAGATCGGGCTCACCATCGTGGGTCCCGAGGCACCGCTGGTGGCGGGGATAGTCGATGCCTTCCAGGCCGCCGACCTGCCCTGCTTCGGGCCCACCGCAAATGCCGCCCAAATCGAGGGCTCCAAGGCATTCACCAAAAACTTCCTCACCCGCTGGAACATCCCCACCGCGGCCTACCGGACCTTTACCGAGCCGGAGCCCGCCCTCACCTACCTCCGCAGGATAGGCGCGCCCGTCGTCGTCAAGGCGGACGGGCTCGCCGCGGGCAAGGGCGTAATCCTCGCCGAGGACCTGGACACCGCGGAGCGGGCGGTTCGGGATATGTTGCGCGACGAACGCTTCGGCATGGCGGGCCACCGCATCGTCATCGAGGAATATCTGCGCGGTGAGGAGGCCAGCTTCATCGCCATGGTCGGCGGCGGCAAGATACTCCCCCTGGCGAGCTCCCAGGACCACAAGGCCCGGGACGACGGGGATCGGGGCCCCAACACCGGCGGCATGGGGGCCTACTCCCCCGCCCCCGTAGTCACCCCCGAGCGCCACGCCCGGATCATGGCGGAGGTCATCCGCCCGACCGTCGTCGGACTCGCGGCCGAAGGCATCCCCTACACGGGCTTCCTGTACGCAGGCCTGATGATCGGACCGAACGGCACCCCCAAGGTGCTGGAATACAATTGCCGCTTCGGCGATCCCGAGGCCCAACCCATCCTCATGCGTTTGCGCACCGACCTGGTGGCGCTCTGTCGCGCGGCCCTCGAGGGGCGGCTCGACCGCATCGAAGCGACCTGGGATCCCCGGGCGGCCTTGGGGGTCGTCATGGCGGCGGGGGGCTATCCGGACACCTATGAGAAAGGACACCCCATCAGCGGTCTGGATACCGCGGACGAGCATCCCGACTGTAAGCTTTTCCACGCCGGCACCCGCCTGATCGACGATCAAGTGGTCACCAACGGCGGGCGGGTTCTCTGCGCAACGGCCCTGGGTGACGGGGTCGGTACCGCTCAGACCAATGCCTACGCCCTGGCACACAGAATCGACTGGCAGGACGTTTACTACCGGAACGACATCGGACACCGCGCCATCACCCGCGAGCGGAATCGGGCCTGATAACGATGAAAACCTTCTGCACCGCCGGTCCCGTGATACCGGACGATCATTACAATGTCCCGGCACTATCGCGCTGGGATCTGGATGAAATCCGCCGTTTGATCGCGGAGAAACGCTACTTCGTCCTCCACGCCCCGCGCCAGACCGGCAA
>JAIZWN010000490.1 GCA_020443945.1 Candidatus Thiosymbion ectosymbiont of Robbea hypermnestra
GGCGTAGAGACCTCCCCTCACCATCATGGTTGTCCGCGGATTCAAGCATCACAGATCACAAAACTACAACACTACCCTGACGCGAAATCGGGTCTCAGGCGTAAATTGCGGCAACGGCCAGGTTGGCGCTGATGCTCTCGAGCCGGACGGTCTCTTGTGGGCCGTAGATCGCCGCATTCCACCCGCCGGCGCGGCGATAGACCTCCACGCGCTGCTCGTCTTGCGCCACCAGTACGTATTCCTCGAGGCTCGCAAGCTCGCGATAGGCGTAAAACTTATCAGACCGATCGCCCTGCTCGGTGGAGTCGGACAACACCTCGACGATGAGCCTGGGATGCTCGCTGTAATAATCATGGTCGGTAAAGGGCCGGCATTCCACATGAATATCCGGGTAATAGAAACGTTCCTCGCGGACTGTTTTGATGTGGACCTTGACGTTCTCCATGTAGACCCTACAGGGTTTCCCGGCCAGCGCATTGCGTAACGACAGGGCCAGGTTCAGCGCAATCCGGTTGTGCCGCTTGGTAGCGCCCGTCATGGCGAAGACCTCGCCATTGACGTATTCGTGGCGGACCTCGGCGATCTTCTCGCCTTCCAGGTAGTCTTCGACGGAGATCCCTGTCTGTCTTACGGCTTCACCCATTGTGATACCTCCAATTCAGGGTTCGTGCGGTCTTCCAATCGTACAGGATTAACAGGATTTTCTTAGATTTTCAGGATTTTTTACGGTGGGTAATCTACGGACCAAGAACAGCGAACATCCGTGAGTTCAAAGCGCTTGAAACGGTTCCGCGGGAGGCGGAAATTCAGTTGGTCAATGACTTGGTCGCAACGGGAATCGACAGCGGACTAGGGGTTAATTTTGGACACAGTGTCACCGTGCGGCGAACGTTCAGAACCCACAAAAAATAATCCTGTTAATCCTGAAAAATCTTGTTAATCCTGTCCTATTAGCAGATTGCGACGCGCGTGCCGACAAAACCGTAACCTGTTTTGCTTTGGTTGTGTCCGGGATTC
>JAIZWN010000491.1 GCA_020443945.1 Candidatus Thiosymbion ectosymbiont of Robbea hypermnestra
CATGAGGATCATCAAACGTGGCCAGACTTTAACTTACTTTTTGCCCAATCGTGGTCTTGACAATGGGGTCCACCTCAGAGCCAAAAGGTATTACTGTCTACTCCTAAAAAATTTGTATGCTTACCAAGGTAAGCATCAGAAACTTCAAGCTCTTCGATGATGTAGATATCGAGTTGAGCGATCGTGTCGTTTTCATCGGCCCGAATAATTCCGGGAAGACATCCGCGCTGCAGGCGTTGGCGCTGTGGGAGATCGGGATCAACCGATGGTCGGAGAAGAGGAGAGGGGCTGGCGAGGTCCCCAGGAAAAGGCCGGGGGTCACGATCAACCGCAGGGATCTCATCGCGGTACCGGTTCCGCGGGCCAATCTGCTGTGGAAGAATCTGCACGTCCGTGAACCCGTTGCAGGGAAAGGCACCCAAAATGTACGTATCGATGTGGTTGTGGAAGGCGTTACCGGTGGCGAAAGCTGGCGCTACGGGTTGGAGTTCGACTCTCATGCGGAAGACGGACTATCACGAATTGGCCGGATTTGTAGCTCCGGGTAAGCTGGATCGAGAGGTTTCCACGAAGCTGGACGCCATCGTGGACATTGCGGCAAGGGCAAGGCCCGGACAGGATTGAGTATGGGCACTTTGAAGGATTGCTTCCCGAGTCGTGAGGCAGGGGTCGCGCGCTGTGGTTTCGCGGCGATTGTCGGCCGACCCAATGTGGGCAAATCCACTTTGCTCAATCGTCTGCTCGGGCGGAAGCTGGCGATCACCTCGGATAAGGCGCAGACCACCCGGCACGCGATCCTGGGGATCCAAACCAGGGGAGAGTCGCAGGTGATTTACGTGGATACCCCCGGCATCCATGAACGCGGCCACAGCGCCCTGAATCGGTATCTCAACCGGACCGCCCGCGCGCGGGTCGCGGATGTGGATCTGGTTTTGTTTCTCGTGGAGGCCCTGCGTTTCGTGGCGGAGGACGCCAAGGCCCTGGGCGCGATTGCCGCTGCCCAGGCACCCGTCATCGCGGTGATCAACAAGATCGATCGGGTCAGGGACAAGTCGCGTCTGCTGCCTTACCTGCGGGAGCTTTCGGCGCGCCATGCCTTTCTCGCGCTGGTACCCGTTTCCGCCGCTACCGGCGATCAGGTGGATCGGCTGGAGGGACTGGTGATGGAGGCGTTGCCCGAGGGGGCGGCGGTCTTCGGATCCGACCAGCTTACGGATCGCTCCGAGCGCTTTTTTGCCGCGGAGCTCTTGCGCGAGCAGCTCGTGCGACGTTACGGGGATGAGCTTCCTTATTGCACTACCGTCGAGATCGAGCGTTTCGAGGACCGGAGTGGTCATTATCGCATTGGGGCCCTGGTCTGGGTGGAGCGACCCGGCCAGAAGGCGATTATTATCGGTAATCGGGGCGAGTCCCTGAAGGCGGCGGCGAGCCAAGCGCGCTTACGGATGCAGGCCCTGTTCGGCTGTCCGGTGCACCTGGATGTCTGGGTAAAGGTCAAGAAGAGCTGGTCGAGCAACGAGGCGGCATTGACAAGCCTGGGTTACACGGACCCATGACGAACACCGCTGTGCGGCATCCTGTTTCACCATCTGCTAATAGGACAGGATTAACAGGATTATTTTTTGTGGGTTCTGAACGTTCGCCGCACGGTGACACTGTGTCCA
>JAIZWN010000492.1 GCA_020443945.1 Candidatus Thiosymbion ectosymbiont of Robbea hypermnestra
ACTCCATTGTAGAGCACAATGGGCAGCACCGGTGGCAGCCGGCCCGTGTTACTGAGCCGCCGGGTGCGGATCAGGTCTTGGTAGAGCAGCCCGAGGTAGGTCTGGATGCGCACCGCCATCCAGGGGTCGATGCCAGACTGGAACTCGAGCAACAGGTAGACATAGAGCCAGTCTTGGCCCCAGTGAACGCGCCAGATCAAATCATCGGCCCGATCCCGGAGGTCATCACTGACATAGCTGCCACTGCATTTTTGCAGGCTGGTCAGGTCCAGCTCCGCGACCCAGGTCTCCGGTACGAATCCCCGCAACAGGTCTTCGATCATGGCGGTATGGGAGTACAGCAGCTTGTAGCTGCTGTCGTGGGTTGGACCGCGATTTGTCTCTTTTTTCGTCACTTACAGACCTTGATGTATTCGGAATCCCGAGTCACCGCAATTCGGGTTCATGCCGTGGTCCATCATCTTCCCTATCTTCCGTCGTCACCGCCGACTCGATCAGATGCGAGAGGTGCTCACCCTGGGCGATGGACTCGTCATGGACGAAACGGAGCTGGGGGATGGTACGCAGACGGGCGCGTCGGGCCAGTGTCCGGCGCAGAAAACCCGCGAGCTTGCCGTTGAGAAGTCGCTCCTGCTCGCTACCATCCTCATCGCCGGGAAAGCAGGTGAAATAGACCTTGGCGTGGGCCAGATCCCGGCTTACCCGTACCTCCTGCAAGGTAATAAGTTTCAGGCGCGGGTCCCCCACCTCACTACGCAAGACCTCCGCCAGCTCCCGCCGAAGCTCGGCCCCGATCCGATCGGTACGGCCATATTCTTTCATTTCAGGTTTTCAAAATTGCTTGCCATTTGCCTGTAAGACTGACTGATACTATTGAATGACCTGCAATACTGGCTTTTATCGCTGGTAATATCGACTTTTTTGTCATGCTTCCTGCATATCTCCTGGGTCAGATGTATCACGGGAACACCTTCTTTCTCGGAGATGTCTCTTAATTTAGCCGTAAAATCACAGCAGATTTCAATAACAAAAGGTGTTCTTTCCGGAAAGATTTCCCGGAACTCTTCTACGCTGACCGCGATTGTTCGTATGTTCGCGAACTCCAGGAATCTTTTTACGCTTTCATTGATTTATATATTCATCAAGGGAAACATATCGCTCAATATAGCTGAGCCATTTCGAATCTTCATCCAGTGAATATTCCATGGCCGTAGATAATCCATACATCGCAGCGGTTAAATTCATCTGGGGATCGGCATCAATCGCCAGAACCTTTTTCCCGGCATCGGCTAAAGCAAACGAGAGATTATGCACAAGGGTTGTCTTACCAACACCACCTTTATGATTGTAGAACACTATAATCTTACCCATAGTTGAAACCCCGGACATTTTTCTGATAGTGGTAAATTTTCAAGTGGTAAAGGGGAAAGGTTCATCAACCACTCCCCGTTTCTTTGTTGATCTCCTCTCCCGGCGGGAGAGAGGGCGCAGCTCGTAGACTGGGCACAGCCACCAAGGCTGGCGGTATGCCCAACAGTCCACTTTCAAACCTCGGTGGGAACCACTCCTGATGCCGGGTTTTGTCCCTCACCCCAGCCTACGGTCCTCTGAACGCCATTTTTTTGCTTAAATAACGTTCCAATTGTGCCCGTTTCATAATCTAGACATTCGTTGTTTTTGCGACACATGCTTTGAGCTTTTCAAAGACTATAGCCGCATATCCGACGATACATCCCTCACCGGTATCCAGGAAATCCTCGAACTGCTCTACCACGATATTCGCCAGATCATCCAAGGCGTCTTCCACCGATTCCCCTTGCCCGGGAAGGATGATGCCCAGACCGGGAGCTTCGGCGGAAATCAGTCCTGAACTATCATTTTCTTCGCAGATCACGCGAATAGGTGCCAGAATCTGGTAGGGTTTGGGGAGACGTTGCAGGTAGGTCTGACGAGCCGGACGAATACTGGATCGAATCCAGTCGACCAATGAATCACCATCGCAGTTTTGCGAAAGTCCTTCGTTTTTTGCTTTATCAGTCAATTCTTTATCGGTCAGTAATGCTGCCTTGTACAAATCACGCTCGATCTGATTCCATGGTTTCACTCTATCTATTTCCAGCTTGGGGAACCATTTTTCCAATTCCAGTCCTGATCCTTTTCCACGGCCCTGGTAAGTCGATTCTCTACCGTAGACCGAGTATACATAATTTGGGAGATTCGGTCGGTGCTCCGATACGAATTGCATTAAATCCATGCCATCGTATAAGTCGTGAGTAGGATCCTGGGTCTGGGGCGGAAAAGCAATATCGGAGAGTACCGCATCCACATCGATATTCTCGTTCAGGATTGCCGAGCGCGCCCCGACCAAGCTCCCAAACGCCAATACACCGAGGCTTGTATTATCGTAGAACCGTCGGCTAAGAATATCCAGCATTGCCGGATCGGCGTCTACCAGTAAAACCGTAGGTGTAAAGGTTTTCGACATGATTCGACTCCGCGGAGGAAAAATTACGAATTACGCTAAGCCTCGTGGATCGATTCGTGTGATTTGCTTGGTTCGTAGTTCGTAGGCTGGGATGAGCTTGCGAACCCCAGCATTTCCGTGCTCGTATACCGGAAAGAAGCTGGTGTTTGTCGCCCCTATCGGGGCGACCTTACCCCTCAGCCTACGGTTCTAGATATGATAAGGAATTTCTCAATGCGCTCTCATGCCAAATCCATATTCTTACAAAACACCTTCTTTAGTATCCTTATCAACACTGAGCGATCATTTTCTTGTATATACCGTTCAATCTCATCCTTTACAGTTTCCCTTACAATCGTCTTAAATTCCTCGTTGTCTTTGAGGAGTTTAACATAATCAACACTTGATAACTCTTCATTGTTTGCTATTTCTGTATGGCTATCAGGATTATCTTTGCTATCAACTTTATCGTTTGGAATATCCACTTTACTCAAGATTTCTTTAGCATCTCCAACAAATTCCTTGTCTGCTATTTCTGTATGACTATCAGGATTATCTTTACTATCAACTTTACCGTTTAGAATATCCACTTTACTCAAGATTTCTTTAGCATCTCCAACAAATTCCTCAATAAGACTATCCACAGGGGCATTATCCAATTGAGCATTCTTGCAGAGAGCTTGATGCTTTTGATTTATGTGTAGAAAATAATTATAGATGTCCTGCGATGTTGCTGATAAATCGAAATTTTCTACGCATTTTTGAAAATAAACCCCATGTACTATACCATTTCTTCCTTGCTCATCAAGGGTCCTTTTGTTTATATAAGAAGCGAAAACTGAAAAAAGATCATTAGCCTCTGCAAAAACATTAAATTGAAAATGATCTGTATTATATGAACGGAACAATTCCTGTACAGGTTCTGATAGGCGATTAGTAATCTGGTTAATTTTATCCTTGGTCCCTGGATTAATTTTCTCCTGTCCTTCTGAATCAATGCCATCAAGATGGTATATTTCTCTATAACCTTGCCCACCAACTGGAACGTTAATCAATATCAGATAGTTCATCATGCTGTATACCCCAGTTTTTTCAAGGCTAAAGGCCCAACAACCTTAACCTGGTCAGTGGTCCGAAATTCGGGGTCCACTATGAACACCATAAGACCTGACCACATCTTGAAGCAGGTTAACGATATTATGATTTGTTAGTGCACTGGTAACCTTATATTTTACATCGACTCCAAAAATGGATTCTATATTCGCTGTATTATCAGAAAATAAGTCCCTTATAGTTGCAAGTTGATCATCGAAATTACTGCCTGAATCATTGAATAAGTCAATTTTATTGAACACAACATAAATGCCTCTAACATTTGAGGTTTCAAACCCTGTTCGGTTAAATGTTGTGTTAATTTTCTCAATCAATGAACGACTGAAATACCGACGATTGTCGTTTGCATAGCCAGGATCACTGTTAAAGACCATTATAATAGTACAGTTAGGTAAATCAGTAATTTTTTCTATTGCATTTGGTATTTCTTTGTCTTCGCCTGCGTAGTCAAAAAATTTAATAGACTTCTTAATCTTTTTAAGGCGATTAATGTCAATCTTAGGATCATAATAATTCTCCTTTCTACTGTATTTATCACCGTAATTGTAGTCGTATGTACTGAAGGAAACCGTCGGTGAAATTGATTCAATCAATCTATCTATCTCACACCACAGAGAAACTATAGAACTCTTCCCTGAGGCACGCGGCCCTATCACTATAACATTGTATTGCTCCTTTTCAGTGGTACATACAGTTTTACAAAAATCCTCTAATTTAGAAAGGCGATCTTTATTGCGTTTAACTATACCCTTAAGTTCGTAAATTTTCCTGCTTTGCTCTTCCAACAACCCTTGCTTTCGCCACAATTGTATTCCTACCGCAACTGCGACGATGGTAGCTACGACGGAACCGAGATTAATAAAATCTGCTATATTCATAATTAGGTAGTGCTGTGATCTATAGGATGATAGGACAGGCAAAGCCTAGCGTGGTCTCGCGCCCCATCCTACAGATTTT
>JAIZWN010000493.1 GCA_020443945.1 Candidatus Thiosymbion ectosymbiont of Robbea hypermnestra
ACTCCATTGTAGAGCACAATGGGCAGCACCGGTGGCAGCCGGCCCGTGTTACTGAGCCGCCGGGTGCGGATCAGGTCCTGGTAGAGCAGCCCGAGGTAGGTCTGGATGCGCACCGCCATCCAGCGGTCGATACTGGACTGAAATTCCAGCATTTGTGATCTGTGATGCTTGAATCCGCAGATTACGCAGATTCCCGCAGATTAAAAATAGAAATAATTTGCGAAAATCTGCGCAATCTGTGGATAACCGGTTTGTGCGCTGCACAAAAACAGTTCTGTCTCTTGTTGGGCGGGAATCGCAAATTCTTTGAACCACGGATAAACATGGATAAACATGGATAAACACAGATCACAATCCGCGTTTATCCGTGTCTGCCTCGGTGGTTCTTCGGTGCGGTTGGTCACGCCTCGTGGTCTTAAGGCCAAGCCTCGCTAGAGGATAGCGACTCGTGGTCTTCCGGTAATCGGGTGTTTTTCTACCTGGACCGGACAGTCGAAGACCGCCTCGATATTCGCCGCGGTGATGACTTGGCGCGGCTCGCCGACCGCGAACACCCTACCTTGTTTGAGCAGGAGTATCCGGGAGCAATACTGGGAGACGAGGTCGATATCGTGGGAGACGATGACCACGCCGAGGCCCTGTTCCCGGCTCAGGTGGCCGATGAGATGGAAGATTTCCCGCTTGAATTTGAGGTCGAGAAAGGAGGTCGGCTCGTCGAGCAGGATTGCTTGCGGCTCTTGGGCCAGCGCCCGCGCAATCAGCACCCGTTGTCGCTCCCCGCCTGAAAGCTCGTGGATGGATCGCTCGGCGAGTCCGAGGCAGTGGGTGACCGCCAGGGCCTCACGCGCCACGGCGAGATCCCTCTCTCCCTCCCGCTGGAATAGCCTCAGATGCGGAAATCGGCCCATGAGGACTACCTGCATGACGGAGAAGGAGAACCTGAAATGGTTTTCCTGGGCCACCAGCGCGATTTTCCGCGCTACCGCCACCCGCCCCAGGTCCCCGAGGGGCAGGCCGTTCACCGTTACCACACCCATTTTCGGTTTCAGGATGCCGTCCATGAGGCCCAGGAGGGTGCTTTTGCCCGAGCCGTTCGGACCCAGTACCCCCAGGACTTCGCCCTGCCCGACCGCCAGGTCGATGTCCCGCAGGATGGGCATCGGGCCATAGTCGAAGCCGACCCCCCGGAGCTTCAGGATCGGTTCCACTGGCTGCCCTTGATCCGCAGCAGGAAGATGAAAAAGGGCGCCCCCAGAAAGGCGGAGATCACGCCGACCGGCAATTCGCTCGGCGCGATCAGGGTCCGCGCCAGGGTGTCCGCGGCAACCAGAAAGGCCGCGCCGCCCAGGGCGGCCAAGGGGATCAACCGCCGGTGATCCGGCCCGCAGACCATTCTTACCAGGTGGGGGACGATGAGCCCGACAAAGCCGATGACGCCGGAGAAGGCGACGACGGCCCCGATCATCAGGGAGACGAGGATCAGCAACACCAGCTTGGTGCGCACCACGTCCATCCCTAAGCGCATGGCGGTGTCCTCGCCGGCGGTCAGGAGGTTCAGATGGCGGGTGAATCCGTACAGGATCAGGGAGGCCGGCAGGAGGACGAGGGCGACGAGGGCGAGTTGGTCGTGATTCGTCTGGGAGAGATCGCCGTACAGCCAGAAGAGCATGGCGTGCAGCCTGGCATCGGTCGTGATCGAGAGGAGGAACATGATGGTGGCGGTGAAGAAGGAGTTGATGATCACGCCCGTCAGCAGGATGGTCGAGGACTCGCTGCCGATGGTTCGGAGGCCGAGCGCCAGCAGCAGCAAAATGGTCACCAGGGCGCCCACGAAGGAGAGGGCCGGGACGCCGAAGCCGAAGCCGAGTCCCAGGGCGATGCCGAGGAGCGCCCCGAAGGCCGAGCCGCTGGATACGCCGAGGATGAAGGGGTCGGCAAGCGGATTGCGCAGGACCGCCTGAAAGACCACGCCGCCCAGGGCCAGGGCATAGCCTGCCAGCGCCGCCAGGGCGATGCGCGGCAGTCGGATTTCCAGGAGGATCAGCCGCGCCTGCTCCGGCGCGTCGCCGCCGGTCAGGAGGGCCAGGGCCTGCGCCGGGGTAACCTCCACCGCCCCCGTGAGCAGGGAGGCACCGGCCACCGCGAGCAGCACCAGGCCCATGCCGAGGATCCCCAGGAATCCCTCGGCGCCTCGTTTCACTTTATATTGCATACCTTTGGATCAAGCGGGTAGATACTCTGTTCCCCTGCAAGTCCGATGTGCCTCCGGTCCATAAGCAGAATGAATCAGGACGCCGCTTCCGGCA
>JAIZWN010000494.1 GCA_020443945.1 Candidatus Thiosymbion ectosymbiont of Robbea hypermnestra
GACCTGATCCGCACCCGGCGGCTCAGTAACACGGGCCGGCTGCCACCGGTGCTGCCCATTGTGCTCTACAATGGAGTCGACTCTTGGAATGCCGCGCGCACACTCGACGACCTGCTCGAGCCGGTCCCGTCCGTGCTACACGAGTATCGGCCGCGGCAGTCCTATTTCCTGATTGATGAGCAGCGTATCGCCGCGCAGGGCAATCTGCCGCAACGTAATCTGAGCGCCGCGCTCTTCCGCTTGGAAGCCAGCCGCACGCCGGCCGAGGTGCTGCAGATCCTCCCGGCCCTGGTCGAATGGCTCGCGGATTCGGAGCAGACCGACCTGCGGCGGGCCTTCACCGTCTGGTTCAACCGGGTTTTTCTGCCCAAGCGGCTGCCGGGCGTAGCCTTCGAGTCACTGGCCGACTTACACGAG
>JAIZWN010000495.1 GCA_020443945.1 Candidatus Thiosymbion ectosymbiont of Robbea hypermnestra
TCCTGTCCTATTAGCAGATTGCGACGCGCGTGCCGACAAAACCGTAACCTGTTTTGCTTTGGTTGTGTCCGGGATTCAGCGTATATACCCAGGGACAACAAAATTACAACACCACCAGGGAGCGAATATACTCGGTCAGGTCCCATTCCACCTTATTCGGCGGTCAGCACGATTCGATAGCGGGCCTTGTTGGCCGCCACCTTGTCCATCGCCTCATTGACTTGGCTCAAGGGCATGGTCTCGACCATGGGCGTGATCTTGTGAACGGCCGAGAAATCCAACATCTCGCGCATGAATCCGCGTCCACCCACCAGGCTGCCGGCAACCGTTTTCTGCCCGAATACGAGCGCCGTTACCGAAATATCGATGGAACCGGTCGGCAGCCCGACGAGGCACAGGGTGCCATTGTTGGCGAGCAGATTCAGGGCGGTCTCGGAATTGGTGGCCTCGGGAGAGGTGTGGATAATAAGGTCTTGGCTGCTCCGTGCCTTTTTCATGGCCTCCGTGTTTTCCCAGATATGGAAATGGTGGGCCCCGAATGCCTTGGTTTCGGCCTCCTTGTCGGGTGAGGTCGAAAAGACCGTGACCTCGGCTCCCATGGCCTTGGCGTATTTGACGGCCAGGTGTCCCAGTCCGCCGATACCCATCACGCCGACTTTCATCGCGGGACGGGTCATGTAGGTGCGCAAGGGCATATAGACGGTGATTCCCGCGCATAGCAGGGGCGCGGCACTGCTCGAATCCAGGGCATCGGGGAGCTTGTAGGCAAAGTCGGCCGGTGCGCGCAGCTTATCCGCAAATCCCCCATGGTGCCCCAGGATGAGGCCGGTATAACCCTCGCGACAGGTGTTTTCCTCGCCTTGCAGGCAATGATCGCACTGTCGGCAGGCGTCCCGAATCCATCCGAAGCCCACGCGGTCGCCGACGGCCAGTGTGACGACATCCGCTCCTGTCTGGGTCACGATCCCCACGACCTCGTGACCCGCTACCAGGGGATAGGTGCTGATTCCCCAATCGTTGTCGCGCATGTGAATATCGGTGTGGCACAGACCATTGTGGGTGACCCGGATCTCGATCTCCGCCTTCCCTAACGGTTCCGGCTCGTATTCCCAGGGTTGCAGGCGCGCTCCAGGCTGTAAGGAGGCGTAGGCCTGGAATCTGTTCTCGGACATAAGGTTCTTCTTTCTCTTGGAGAATGCGTTCGGGAGACTGCCTTTGCGGGCAGTCTCCCGGGTTCCCCCGCGCGTGCTCACTCGATCTTCATGGAGACCACGGGCTTGCCGAAGTGGCTCCACTCGTGCATGGAGCCGTCGTAGACCCGCGTATCCCGGTTGCCCAGAATCTCATGGGTGGCGAACCAGGTGAGACTGGCGAATACCCCGGCGGTACACATGAAAACGGTCGGTTGTTCGATGTCCACCTCGAGCAGCGCCGCGACCTGGCGGAGCTGGTCCTTCCCGTAGAAGGTGGCCGGACCCTGGGCGTTGGCGAACAGGGTAACGGGGAGGCTCTTGGCGCCGGGAATATGGCCCTTGCCTTCCGGGGCTACCTTGCCGGATGCCGTCAGGCCCAGATATTCCGCGGTGCTGCGCACGTCCACCAGTTGTTCGGGGGGTTGCTGCTCGGCCAGCTTCATCACGTCTTCCATGCTCGCCAGGAGCTCGGTGCGCTCGGCCGTGGCCTTGAAATCGCCTTTCCCGACCCGTCGGGGTTTGCCGAACTCGACCTTCCGCTTGTCCTTGATCCACTGGGCGGTACCGCCGTCGAGCAGCGCGACATTGTCGAACCCGAAATACTTCAGGGTCCAGTACAGGCGGGTGGCGAGCGCCGTGTGCACCACCCCGTCGCCCTTGCTGGTGATTACCAGGGCGCTGTCGTTATCGACACCGGATTTCTGCATGAGCCGTTCGAACGCCTCCTTGTCGGGCAACAGGGCCTTGATTTCCTTGCCCTCGATCTTGCGCTTGGTGGTCACCTTCTTCCAGGGCACCAACACCGCCCCCGGTATGTGGCCCACGGTCTTGCGTGGACCCTTCTGCCGGGACGGGACGCCGCAAGGGTTCATCGCCGCCGCCCGCCGACCCTTTTTCATAAAGCTCTTGATGTCCATGCGCACATCGAGCACCGACACCTTGTCCAGGTTGTCGCGCAGCCATTGGGTGTCGACCAGGGGGCCCGGTATCTGAAGCGCGGAGACGGTTGCGGACAGCAGGGCGAGCATGCAGAAGAGTGCCCCCCCGAACAGGGTTCGATGTAGGTTCATCGGAAATCCTCCACAGGATGGTTGAAGCGATCCGGGATAAGCCACGGCGTTGCGGAAGCGATTGTTCCCGCGCGGGCAAACATAACCGACTGGGGGGCAAAGTCAATGTATCCATTACCTCGTTCGGTGGCCGCTACCCGGCTCGATGGCGCAGGCGGTCTCCCGCCCGGTCCAGGGGGGACAGTGCGCGCGGTAAAGCGGGAAGCCGGTACGGCCGGTCCGGTGTTGCGCCTCGCGCAACAGCCGTAAGGAGGCCGGCCCCAGGTCTTCTCCGATGGTCTCCAGGAGATTCGGGTACAACTGCTCATGATAGAGGGCGTCCGGCTCGACCAGGAGCATCGCCGTCGCGTCTTCGCCTGGCTCCAACGCAAGCACCAGCCGCAATTCCCGACCGGGTAGCAGCCGGGTATCCGCCGGCTCCGTCCAGCCCAGGTCCGGGTGCCAATCGAGGCGACGCTGAATACTGTGTACCAGCTCTTCGCCGGGGGGGTCGCCACGGCGGAGGACCACCCGGATGCGAGGGGTGGCGTAGGTCGGCAGCGCATGTCCGGCCCCGATGTTGCTCACCCGGATCTCGATCCCCTGCCGCCGGCGCCGGACCGCCACCCCCAGGGCCTTGCGGGTCATCCCCGGATCATGAATGCCCTTGAACTCGTGGCTGCCGTCGGGCATGTGGCAATCCTGGCAACCGACGCCCGCGCGTGCATACGGGGAGGCGCGCCATTCCTGCTCCGTGTTCTCCAGGAGCTTGCCCTTTACCCGCTCGCCCCAGTCGGGAAATTGATGGCAGGGGGAGCAAAAGGCGCTGTCCCTGAACAGAGGCAGGGCCTCCACCGGGCCATGGGGTGTAATGGGTTTGTGGGTGGCGCCATGCCGGCGGTGGCCGCGCACATGGCAGGCCACGCAATCGACCCCGCTCAATGACTGCACCGCGCCGGCCTCGGCGGCGAGGAATCGGGCCTGTTGCTCACTCGCCGGGGCGTGACAGTTCAGGCAGGCGACGCGGGTCTCCCGATCGAACGCCGGGAGCTGTCCCAGCACCCCCCCGCGGGCGGCGCCGGCATGGAGCGAGGACGACCACTCACGAAATTGCTTGTGGTGGCACACCCCGCAGGCCGCCGGGGAAAGGTCCCTGGTGGGCTCGGCATGGTCGTCGGGCGCGCGGCCCTGGGGCGGGATCGGGAGCGCCCAATAGTCGGCGGACGCGGAGCCGGCGCAGAGAATGACCCCACAGACCAGACTAGCACCCCGTTTCACCTTATTTTGCGTTCTCAGCGCGGCGAGAAGCGGTCGGATGCGCTGGCGGCTGACGCGGTGTTCCCCGGTTTTCCTCGGGAGCCGGGGAATTGATGTCGGGATTGTCCGCCAGGCGGATGTGTTTGTCCTCGACCCCCCCCAACAGCAGGTTGGCGTAGACCGGGCCCTTCCTGGTCATGGTGACCCACAGGAAATGGTCGAACTCGCCGTAGCTTTTCCCCCGCAGCTTACTGGCGCCGCCCATGGTAGCGAGCACGAAATAATCCCGCCGGTGGCGGCGGTAAAGACGGTATCCGTGACGGTGCCCGGTAAAGACGCTGTGTGGTCTGTCCCGCAACAGCCTCTCCACTTCCAGCCAATTCTTCCCGCTGTCGCGCAGCCATAAGGGCTGGTGCATGAAAACCATGGTCCAGCGCACGGTCGGGTGCGCGGCCAGGATCCCGCGGACGAATTCCACCTGGTCCCGGCCCAGGTCCGGGGCCTGCATGGCCGTATATCCATCCTCCGAGTTGAGGCACAGGAAGAGCACCTTTTTGTAGGTGAAGGCGTAGTAATCGGCCCCATAGCGGCGGCGCCACACCCGTCCCATCACCTCGTTGGCAAAGTCGTGGTTGCCCGCCACATAGAAGAAAGGCATCTCCAGCCGCGCGACCATATCGTCGAATGCCGTCCATTCGGCGTCGATGGCCGATTGGTTTTTCGTGTATCCCTGAATCAGATCCCCCACGCTCACCACCAGCGCCGGCTGCATCAGGTTGATCTTCTCCAGGCCCCGCGACCAGATCCCCGGTCTCTCACCCCCGGTCCTGTCCGTAACCACCACGAAGTGGAATTTCCCCGGATCATCATCGACCTGCGTACCGGTCCGGGGCTCGGCATCGCCGAACGGCTTGTAAACCCGGAGCCTTTCTTGCGCGTCGACCGCGAATGCGGCCAACAGCAAGGCGGTGAAAATCCAATTACGCATCTGGCCCGGTTTTCCGTCCCGAGAAGCCGTGTTCGGCGAGAAACTCCGCCGTGATGCCCTGGGCCTCGGGAACCGCGGCCCGGTCACCGAGCAGCAGACGCTCCAGATAGCGGGCGATGAGGTCCACCTCGAGGTTGACGCGGGTTCCCGGCCGGTATTCGTCCAGGATGGTTTCCCGCAGGGTGTGGGGAATAATGTTGAGATCGAACGTCCGGCCGCTGACCCTGCCGACGGTCAGGCTGGTGCCGTCCACACTGATCGAACCCTTGTCCGCGATATAACGCGCGAGTCCGGGCGGCGCCTCGATCCCGAACCGAATCGAACGGGCGTCCTCGCGTCGCTCCAGCACCTGACCGATGCCGTCCACATGACCGCTCACCAGATGACCGCCGAGGGGCGTCGCCAGGGTCAGCGCCTTCTCCAGATTCACGCCGCTCCCGGTCCGCAAGTCGCCGAGCGTAGTCAGGGACAGGGTCTCGCGGGACACATCCGCCGCCAGGACGGGGCCGTCCACGAGCACCGCCGTCAGGCAGACGCCGTTGACCGCGATGCTGTCCCCCGGAACGACGCCCGCCAGGTCGAGCCCGCCCGTACCCAAGGTCAGGCGGACATCGCCCCCGCGGGGCTCGATGGTGTGGATCCGGCCTACGGCCTGCACGATTCCCGTAAACATGATTGGCTCCAACGTCAGGACAATCGATAGCGGACACCTGGAGAAACTTCATCTTCACGACAGGCGGATGGGGTATTCTTCATCATCTCGATCCCTCGAGGATCAAGTCCCTCGTAGCGCGGCATTCGGGCCGGCGAACCACAAATCATGCCAATGCCCCATTTTTTGTCTCGCAACGGCATAATAGGCCCTATGAAACCGACCGTTCTCCCTGCCGACAAGAGCTGGCCGCGTCGCGCTCATCGGAATGTGCTCTTATTCGTCCTGTCCGGCATCGCCATGGCGATCGTCGGCGGGCTGATACTTCCCAGGCATGGCTATGGCCAGACGCCTGCCGAACAGCCGGCATTCGCGCAATCCCAGGCAAACCGCCCGCCGATTGCCGCCACCATTTTCATCGAGGCCGTCGCCGATGAGGTTCTGGCCATCGATATCCGTGAACACGCACATGATCCGGAAGGCGAAACCCCCCGACTCCTGGGGCTCGGCACCCCCTTAGCGGGCAAGGTCGAACGGATCGACGACTACCATTTCCTCTATTCGGCGCCCTCGCGGGAGCCGAGGGATGGCTTCCACTACCGGATTGTAGACGGCTCCGGCGCGAGGAGCGAGGGCTGGGTCTTCGTCACCCCCGACATCATCGATTCCGACAAGGGCAGGGAGAGCCGGTCCGCGGCGGATCGACTGCTCACCGAGGCGCAGGCGAAGACCGCCCTGGAGGCCCGGCGCCGGGCGGAGGAGGAGGCCCAACGCCAGGAGGAAGAAATCAGGGACAAGGCCGAACGGGCGGTCCGGCGCTGGGAGGAGGCCAGACGCGAGGCGAAGCAGAAGGCCCGGCGCCAGGAAGAGGCCCAACGCCAGGCGAAAGAGGAAGCCCAACGCCTCGCGGGGACCAAGCGGGCGGAAGAGAAGATCCACCACTTCACGGAACCCGCATGGGCAAAGAGGGAGACCGGACGCCCGACCGAAGCCGAATTGGCGGCAACCGAGCAAGCGGAAGACGAGGCCCGGCGTCTGGCGGAAGCCGAGCAGACAGAACAGGAGGCCCAAGGTCTCGTGGAGGCCGAGCGGGCGGAGCAAGAGGCCCGGCGCCTCGCGGAAACCGAGCAGGCGGAGCAGGAGACCCGAAGCTTAGCGGAGGCCGAGCAGACGGAAGAAGAAGGCTGGTGTCTGGGATTCTTTGGCCGATCTCTATGCTTTGGCGGCAAAACGAAGGAAGAACCCCAACGCCT
>JAIZWN010000496.1 GCA_020443945.1 Candidatus Thiosymbion ectosymbiont of Robbea hypermnestra
CTGTGATCTATAGGATGATAGGACAGGCAAAGCCTAGCGTGGTCTCGCGCCCCATCCTACAGATTTTAGGACTACCGTAAATTGAAGGTTCTGCCCGTAGCAAAGCGGTAAAACCTGTTGTGGAGCCTGTATTCCTGATAATTACCGTATGGTATTGTCAATTGCTTTTTCCTCTCTGTGCGCCGGCGGCGGGGGCGCCTGGAGCTCCGGGCCGAGCAGGATGGCGATGGGACGGGTCTGGGGGTCGGCGTCGAGGGCGATCTTGAGGACCATGGTCAGGGGAACCGCCAGGAACATGCCTACCGGACCCAGCACCCAACCCCAGAAGACCAAGGAGACGAAGACCACCAGGGTGGAGAGGCCGAGGCCCCGCCCCATGAACCTGGGCTCGATCACGGTGCCGACGACGGCGTTGACGACCAGGTAGCCGAGGGCGACCCAGAGCGCCGCCTGGACGTCGAGCTGGATCAAGGCCAGCAAGACCGCGGGAATCGCCGCGATGATGGAGCCGATGGTCGGCACGAAATTGAGCAGGAAGGTCACCAGGGCCCAGAGGGGGGCGAAATCGAGCCCCAGATACCAGAGCCACCCCCAGATCAGACCGCCGGTGAACAGGCTCAAGAGGGTTTTGAGGACCATGTACCGGTTGATGTTGTCGAGCACGCTGTGCAGCCGCTCGAGGGAGAAATCCGATGCCTGAAGCCCCACCCTCAGCTTGGCGGGCAGATTGGAGGCCTCGAGCAGGATGAAAATCACGGTCAGGATGATGAGGAAGGCGTTGGTCAACAGATCACCCAAACCACCCAGCAATACCCCGGCCATCTCCATGGCCTTGCCTGCGTTCAGATAGTCGATGAGGGCCGCGCGCGGTATCTCGATCCCCAGACCTTCCAACCAGGCGTTCAGCTCCGGGGTCAACCCCTTGAGCTTACTCTGGTATTCCGGCAGGTTGGCCATGAAGGCATTGAGGGAGCCGGAGACCAGGGCGACGATGAGGCCGCCGATGGCGATCATGACAATACTCACCGCCAGCAGTGCCAGCCAGGCGGGGGTCCCCCGATGCACGAGGGAGAACATGGCCGGGGCGACGATGACGGCGAGGAAACCGGCGAGCAGAAAGGGGGCCACGAGCGAGGCGGCCGCGTGCATACCGGCGACCACCAGCACGAAGGCGCCGGCGATCAGCAGGAACCGTGCCGCGGGGCTGAATTCGACCTGGGTTGCCATTGCCTGTACCTCCATTCCTTTTCCGGCGCCGATGTCCCGATGATACGCCGCCGGGTGGCACAATACCCCTTTTCTCTCGTTCCCACGCGCCGCACGGAGTAGGGTCCGCTGCGCGGACCGACAGAGGTACGCGGCAACTCCGTGCCGCACAGATCATGCCGTGCGGTCCAGGTCAGCCCCGGACCGACAAGGCTCGCTACGGCCAAAAGCCCCTCTCCCCCCGCGGGAGAGGGGTTGGGGAGAGGGGGGTCGAATCATCCCAACCGGACGAATCTTCGGGTTATGATTCCCGCTCGCCTGTTTGATCCCCCTCTCCCCGGCCCTCTCCCGGTGGGAGAG
>JAIZWN010000497.1 GCA_020443945.1 Candidatus Thiosymbion ectosymbiont of Robbea hypermnestra
CTGTGATCTATAGGATGATAGGACAGGCAAAGCCTAGCGTGGTCTCGCGCCCCATCCTACAGATTTTAGGACTACCGCAAATTTTTCCTTTTGGCGTACACGATGATGCGATGCGGTCGACCAACCAAACACCGCCACAACCATTAGCAGAAAACACAAACAAATCATTACAAAGTCATTAACCCCCTTGATTTCGAGTCCTACAATACCAATAAAAAACACCGCGGTATAAGTAAGGGTCTTCCACGTCTGATCTCTCATGTGGAAATGATCATTCCATTGTATTTCGAGGTCTTTCAGATAGACTTCCTTCATTTATCATGTACCGAATTTGCGTCGATTCGCGTTCATTGGCTATTTCTCAGTCCGTACTTGATGCCTAAAGAGTAATTAATGTTCATGTTCTTCTCTTCTGGCTCCCACGCTCCAGCGTGGGAGCAAGTCCTTGACGCTCCAGCGTCGTGAAACGGATATCCGTCGGAGCGGCCACCATTGTGTTCCTGCCCACCGGAGCATGGGAACGAGCTAAAACATTCGTGTTAATTCGTGTGCATCCGTGGTTCCTATTTCGATGTGGGTCACGGCATTTCCTTTGCGCCCTTCGCGCCTTTGCGGTTCAAACCATCCTGCCGGCAGCGGGCGACTGGCCGCTAGATATTCAGGGAGGCGATATCGGGACTGGAGTCCACCTGCGACAGATCGGCCTTATGCAGCCAGTCGTCACAGCGGCCGTTCCAGGTATCCTCATCCCAGAGCTCGAACCTCTTGCCCTGACCCACCAGGGCGACACGCTTGTCCAGAGAGGCAAAGCTGCGTAGCGCCAACGGCAAAAGCACGCGCCCCTGGCCGTCCATATCGACCTCCTGGGCGTGACCGATGTAGAGCCGCTGCAACATCCGCGCCTGCTCGTTGAACGACGGGAGCTGATCGAGCTTACGTTCGATCTCGGTCCAGGTGGGCTCGGGATAAAGCAACAGACAACGATCGCGGTCGACGGTCAGAACCAGGCGGGCGTTACAACAGGACAACAAACGCTCGCGGTACCGCGCCGGTATCGCGAGTCGGCCCTTGGTATCCAGACTGAGGAAGGAAACCCCTCGGAACAAGACCCATCCCCCTGCGAGCAGATAATCCCTTTTATCCCACTTTCCCCCACTTCGCGCCGATAGTAGGCAAGCCCACCCCACCCGTCAAGGCGTAATTTGCTTTTTTTCCTGCTCTGTCAGAACCTTAAGGGACTCCCCGAGGGTACTGCCTCGAAGATATAAAGCATCATTTTTCAAGCGAATACGCGATAACATTAGGAGGAAACATGAACAATCCCCCGCGCGGCGACGGGACCCGGTGGGGAATCGTGGAGGGACAGACAGGGGGGGCGGCTCCTTCAGACCGCCCGAGCTTGCGCAGAGGTGCCGCCTCAAACCCCTGCTCCCCGCGAAATCGGTCAGGATGGGGCCAAAATCCACAAAGAGGCGGGATTATGATGTGGTTAGAAAGGGATCCGGCATCCTTTCGTGATCCGTCGGGACATGTGTACGAGGCGGACGGTCGGATATTCCGGACGGTCACCGAGTATCATCGGGAAGACTATGAGTTCGTGAGGGACTCCGGCGCACTCGCCGAGCCCACCCGCCGGGGTTGGCTCATCGGCGCCGAGGAATTGCCGCCGGATGCCCTGGCCGCAACGCCGTCCGAGGCGGTCTATGTGCTCGAACACCCCCGGATTCCCCTGATCTCCTACCCTTACGAATGGTGTTTCGACATGTTGCGGGACGCCGCCTTGTTACATCTGGATTTACAGCGCCAGCTGCTCGACCACGATATAAGCCTCTCGGACGCCAGCGCCTACAACATCCAGTTCATGGGCCCCGAGCCGATCTTTATCGACTACCTCTCCCCGCGCAGGTATCGCCACGGGGAACTCTGGTACGGTCATCGCCAATTCTGCGAGCAATTCCTGAACCCCTTGCTGCTCGACGCCTCTCTGGGGATCCCCTTCAATAGCTGGCTGCGCGGCAATCTCACGGGAATCGCCACGCTCGATCTGAATCGGGCCCTGCCGTTCCACAGGAAATGGTCCTGGCGTGTGCTCTCGCACGTCACCCTACCCGCCCGGCTGCAACGGAGTATGCTCGAGGGCAACAAGTCGGGATTTCGTGGTGATGGCTCCGGAAGACTCCCGCCGGCCGGCTATCGCGGCCTGCTGACCCAGCTAAGGGACTGGATCGCGGGTCTTCGCCCCAAGGCCGCCGCTGGATCGACCTGGGGCGATTATCCGGAAACCGGCCCCTACTCGGAGACGGAAGAGACCGCGAAGCGACGCTTCGTCGCGGATTTCATCGCCCAGGTGCGCCCAAAGACCCTCCTGGATCTGGGATGCAATACCGGTGAGTACGCGGAAATCGCCTTGGCGGCCGGTGCGCAATACGTGATCGGATGCGACACGGACCCGGGGGCGCTGAGCAACACCTACGCGCGGGCAAAAGCCAAAGGGCTGAACCTACTGCCCCTGTACCTGGACGCCGCGAACCCCAGCCCGGACCAGGGCTGGAACCAGTCGGAACGCAAGGGATTCCGAGCCAGAACGGCCGCCGACGCGATTCTGGCGCTGGCCTTCCTGCATCACCCGGTGATCGGCCACAACCTCCCACTCGAGCAGGTAGTGAGCTGGCTGGTCGAGTCGGCGCCCTTTGGGGTGATCGAATTCGTGCCCAAATCCGACCCCATGATTCGCAAGATGCTCGCATTCAGAGAGGATATCTTCCGCGACTATGACGAGGCGCGCTTCGTCGCCGCCCTTGAGGATCAGGCGCGCATCATCGAGCGGAAAAGGATCACGGCGACGGGCCGCTGCCTATACTCCTTCGAGCGGAACCGAGCGTAGGGCGCGTTCTCAATTAACCGAATCCCCCGAAAATCAAATGCAGCAAACCCATACCCTTGTCGGTGGGTCACCGCCTTCCGT
>JAIZWN010000498.1 GCA_020443945.1 Candidatus Thiosymbion ectosymbiont of Robbea hypermnestra
AGCGTGCCATGCTGTCGCGGTACTGCTGCTCGGCCGCCTCCAGCTCGCCACGGGCTTTGAGGACGTCCGCCAGGCCGCTCGCCGCTACGGGGTCTTCTCTATTGTGCCGGCAGGCCTCCCGCTGGAGCCGCTCGGCCCACTCCAGGTAACCGGCGTTCTGGGCCAACGCCGCCGCCTTGCTCAGGGTCTTGGCGATATGGACGGGGGTATCCGGCAGGCCCTGGGCCGCCTGATTTTTCACCAGCCCATCGAGGAAACGACGCGCCTTGGCCTCGTCGCCGCACCGCAGGCACTGCTCCACGCTGGCCAGACCGCGGTTGATGGCCTCCAGGGCGGCCTGCCGGTCGATCCTTTTGGTGGTTTTGGCCTTTGCCGGCTTGGGTTTCTTCCGCCGGCCCCGGCCGTCGTGAAGGGTCTCGACCGGGGGCTGGGCCTTGGCGGACGGCCAGAGCCGATGCTCGAGGTCCAGGATGCGCCGGCGTCTTTCCTGGGGCGGGAGCCCAACCATTTGCGGCGGAGAGAAGGCCAAATCATTCAATAATCTGCGGCCGGCCTCCGCGTCGTCACGGTTCAGGGCCTCGCGGATGGCGCTACGGGTGTCCTCGTCGAATGCCTCCCAGAGCTCCGCAAGCTCCTTCGGTAGTTGGGGAAGGGCGGCCAGTGGACTCGGCTCCAGAGCGGGCCAGATTTCTGCCGCAACATCCTTCAGAAGTTCCGGCCAGTCGGACCAGAATGGCCTAATCAGCTCGACCCAGGTTGCGGGATCCAGCGGGATCGCATCCACCATGCGCCGCAACGCATTGCGCATGATGGTTAATCCCTCTACACGTCTTGCAACCGTACCCTCCAGGAGATACAGACCCTCATCCATGGCCGCCAGATCCAACGGCGGCCCCGACGCGGACGGCCGCGGCAGCCAGAGGATACCCCGCCAGGCCTCCAGCAGCTCGCTACGGCGGGCAGCGTCCCATGGGGAGCCGGCCTCGGACCCCCGCAACAGGGAGAGCCAGTAGTCCTTCAGCCGGTCATCTGTCTGCTGGTTGCACAAAGCGCGACGCAACTGCCAAGCACTGCGGCTGGAGCCGGCGACAAGAACGGACAGAGCGAACCCATCAGTGTGATAGGGATAGAGGGCCGCGAAGAGCTCGGCATCCCTGGGCAGCCAAGAGGTCAGCAGCAGGAGATTGTAGATGTAAGGCTCGTCTTCCAGCTCAGGAATCGCCGTTGAGGGCACGGTACAGGTAGTTCCTCCGGCAACGGCTAGTTGTTGAGTTTCCCACATTAGCTGTTCTTCGGCCCGCTTCAACCAGAGCCTGGCCGAGTCGGCGCACAGGCGGCCGATGCGGTGGGTCAGATCGACGTCGTAGGGAGGTAATTCCAGGGCCTGGATAATCCGTTCGGCGGGCTCCTCACCGCCGCCCAGGGCCGGCAGCTCTTGTCCCCGCAACAGCCGGCGCAGACGCTCCCCATCGCCCTGTCGGGCGATTTCCCGCAGGGTGCGCCGGATGGTAGCGAGTGCGAGCTCCGCCGGGGTCATGCCTTGTCTTGGTGCCTCCGTATCCAGTTGCGCGTGAATACCGCATCTATATCTTCGCTCAGGCGGGAGCGATGCGAATCCCGGCGCGATCCGTACCAGGCATCCAACTCCTCCTTGCCATTATTGATCTCTACGGGTAATTGTTCAATGCGCCCGAGACGCCCGAGGCAAGTCTGTGCGCAGATATCGCCTTTGAGTGGCGCATGGATGAGCTCGCGGACCAGGGGCCATTCTTCGGCCAGGGGCATGGTGATCCCGTAGTCATATTTGGGAGGGGAGGGAAAGTGGAAGCTGTTATCCGCGGTCTCCAGGACGGTGGGCCGGTAGAGGGGTCCCGCCACCTGGGGTGAATAGCGCCAGGCCAATAGCCAATCGCCCGTCTTCAGATGCCCCAACCCCAAGCGGACCGCGGCCTCCGACCAATCCTCCCCCTGGATGTGTCCTTCCACCTCATAGGCAAAGGCGGCCCACCAGTGGGGCTCCGTGGGTCCCAGGGCATTGGAGATGAGCCCGGCCAGACGCCGAACCGATTCCTCGCCAGCCTTCCGGGCGGATTCGGCGATGAGTTCTACCGTTGCGTCATCGATCTTCGCGGGCAATGACTGGCTGCTGGTCGCCTCGATCTCGAGTGCCAAATCACCGGCGGCATACCCACCGGACAAGGCCCGGCGCAGTAAAGCGTTGAGCGAGACCAGGTGCAAAAGGTCGTGATTGGGGGAAACCCGTTCGACGGGAATCCGATTGACTCGGTTCGCGTGGGTCAGATAGGCCGGTGGCTCGGCGGCCCCGCTTTCCGTACCGGCGGGGCGGCAGAGAAATTCCGGAAAATAGTTTCCCCGCGCCTGCCGGAACGACTCGCCGTTGGGGCCGGCGATGTCCGGAAAGCCTCCGGGCGCGAGCAGGGCGCCCTCGCGGGACCCGTCCACCCGGTGGTCCATGCGCCAGTTCGCGGTGATCTGCGGCTCTCCGATGACCGGGCTGCAATCGAGCTCGGACAGGGCGTCCAGCCAGGGATGATCGCTACGGGGCCGGTCGAAGAGATACGAAAGCGCGACAACGCCATCGGCGTCCTCCACGGGTTTCTCCATAACGGGTTTCTCCATAATCCGTCATTCCCCCCAAGGTTCATAACCCACATCCGTTTCCACGCTTGCCACATTATATCCAGGTGGATATAGTCCAGGTCACTACTGTCCGGGTAAATTATCGAATAGATTCAATTGGTTGCTGACTCCACCCCCATGATTTCTGTAACCTA
>JAIZWN010000499.1 GCA_020443945.1 Candidatus Thiosymbion ectosymbiont of Robbea hypermnestra
GTGGGACCCCGGAATCTGCCGCGGCCAGGGACGGCGACCCGAGGCCTCCCATCGAGAGCCGTGTGGTTCCGGGCCTCCGCGGAGAGGGGGCAAAAGTTGGACCTCACAGGTTCCTGTGACTTGCCATCCCTGGCACCTGGGTTCCGGCAATCCCTGCCGGAATGACGGGGTGGGGGTCGGCAGACGGTAGTGGTTAAATTTATAGTGGCACGGTTGTGCGACTTGACGATTCGATCCCCACTGCTTTTGCCGTCCCTGGCGCCGGCAGATTCCAGCAATCCCTTCCGGAATGACGGGGTAGGGGTCGGCAGACTTCATCACTTAAAATTTAGCCACTACCAACTACCTTTTTTCCCTGGCGCGTGGGAACGGGCCGGAACCTGGGAAATCTCTAAAGATAAGGGGGATAACATGGTAAAAAAAACCGGCCGCACGATCGTCACCTTCGATTGGGCCATCAAGACCATTCTGCGCGACAAGGCCAACTTCGATGTCCTGGAGGGTTTCCTGATCGCCCTGTTCGGGCGACCGGTGGTCATCCTCGACCTGCTGGAGAGCGAGGGCAATCGCACCAGTGAGGCCGACAAGTACAACCGCGTGGACCTTCTGGCGAAGACCCACGACGACGAGCGGATCATCGTCGAGGTGCAATACCTCTCGGAGCTGTCCTACCTCAGACGCCTGACCTACGGCACCGCCAAGACTATCGTCGAGAATCTGAATCTGGGCGACCCCTATGCCAATGTCAAAAAGGTCTATTCCATCAGTCTGCTGCACTTCGATGTCAGCGAGGATGGCGATGACTACATCTATCACGGCAAGACCGCATTCACGGGGTTTCATACCCATCACCCCGTGACCTTGAAGAAATCCCTGACCGGCGACCGGATTCGCGTCGGCGAGACCAATATCTTTCCCGAGTACTACCTCATTGCCCTGAAACGCTTTGGGGACGAGGTCCGGGACGACCTGGATGAGTGGGTCTATTCCTTCAAGAACAACGAGGTCCTGGACGAGTTCACCGCCCCCGGTATCGTCGCCCTGAAGGAAAAGCTCGATTACCTGAAGCTGGACGGACAAGAACGGCGCCGGTTCGACAAGCATATCGATTATGCCCGCTCCGAGCGGGGCGTGGCCGAGTATTTCAAACGGGAAAGCGAGGATGCCAAACAGGAGCTCGAGTATGTCAGACAGAAGTTCGATGATGTCAAACGGAGGATCGAGAAGGCCAAACAGGAGGAAGAGCTTGCAAAAGTACACGAGGAAGGACGTGAGGAGGGGCTTGCGGAAGGACTTGCGAAAGGACGCGAGGAAGGACGCGAGGAAGAACGGAAAAAGCTCATCAAGTCTCTCCATGACAATGGGATCGCCATTGAAAGCATTGCGGCATCCCTTGGACTTTCCGAACCCGCGATACGCCGGTTGCTCGGAGAAACGGGGTCAGGTCTTGATCCGTGATCTTTCAGGGGTCACGGATCAAGACCTGACCCCATTTCCTGTGAGTCGGTTGTATGGGCTTTATGCCGTTACCCCCGAGGTTGCGCGGGCGCCGGTCCCTCTGGCGGAGCAGGTGGCTCAGGCCATCGCCGGCGGGGCGCGGCTGATTCAGTACCGGAATAAGACCTGTGCTCCGGCCGAACGCCTGCGCATGGCCCGGTCCCTGCTGGCGGTCTGCCGGGCCGCCGGCGTCCCGCTTATCATCAATGACGATCTGGCGCTGGCGGCGCGGGTCGGCGCCGACGGGGTGCATCTGGGCCGGGACGACCCGGACCCGCGGGAGGCCAGGAAACGGCTGGGGCCGGGGGCCATCATCGGCGTTTCCTGTTACGACCGGCTCCAGCGGGCGCGGCAGGCCCAGGCCATCGGCGCCGACTATGCGGCCTTCGGGCGCTTTTTTCCGTCCGCTACCAAGCCCCGGGCCGTTCGGGTCACCCCGGAGTTGCTGCGGCGGGCGCGCGGGCAGCTTGGGATTCCGCTGGTTGCCATCGGCGGCATTACCCCGGAGAATGCGCATCTGCCCATTGCCGCCGGGGCGGATCTGGTGGCCGCCGTCGACGGTGTCTTCGGCCGCTCCGATATCCGCGCCGCGGCCGCGGCCTTTGCCGCTCTTTTCCACCACCGAGCTTGTGACCCATGACCCGATCCCAGGAGCTGTTCGCGGCCGCCCAACGCCATATCCCCGGCGGCGTCAATTCGCCGGTACGGGCCTTCCGCGGCGTCGGCGGCGACCCGATCTTTGTCGAGCGGGCCGCGGGGCCCTATCTGTTCGACGCGGACGGCAACCGTTATCTGGATTATGTGGGCTCCTGGGGTCCCATGATCCTGGGTCACGCCCACCCCAGGGTTATCGCGGCGGTCGGCGACCGTATTCGCCAGGGCCTTTCCTTCGGCGCCCCTACGGAGCTGGAGACCCGGATGGCGGATCGGCTCTGCGCGCTGGTGCCTTCCATGGAGCTGGTGCGCCTCGTCAACTCGGGTACCGAGGCTACCATGAGCGCCATTCGGCTGGCCCGCGGTTGTACCGGTCGGGATAAGCTGGTCAAGTTCGAGGGTTGTTACCACGGCCATGCCGATTCCCTGCTGGTCAAGGCGGGTTCCGGCGCCTTGACCCTGGGTGAGCCCAGCTCCCCCGGCGTGCCGGCGGCCCTGGCCGGGCTTACGGTGACCTTGAGTTACAACGATCTGGATCAGGTCCAGGATACCTTCGCCCGCATCGGGGATGAGATCGCCGGCATCATCGTCGAGCCCGTGGCCGGGAATATGGGTTGCGTCCCCCCCGCGCCGGGATTTCTGGCCGGACTGCGGGCGCTGTGCGACCGGTACGGCGGGTTACTCATCTTCGATGAGGTCATGACCGGGTTCCGGGTGGCCTTGGGCGGGGCCCAGGCGCGGTATGGGGTGACGCCGGATCTCACCACCCTGGGCAAGGTCATCGGCGGCGGTCTGCCGGTGGGGGCCTTCGGCGGCCGGCGGGAGCTGATGGAGAGGATCGCCCCCTCGGGTCCCGTCTATCAGGCCGGCACCCTGTCCGGCAACCCGGTGGCCATGGCCGCCGGTCTCGCCACCCTGGAGGTAGTCCGCGAGCCGGGTTTTTACCAGAACCTGGAGGCCAAGACCGAGCGGCTGGTCACCGGGCTCCTGGAGGCCGCGGCGGCGGCCGGGGCGCCCCTGACCGCCAACCGGGTCGGGGCCATGTTCGGCCTCTTTTTCACCGACGCGGAGCGGGTGACCGATTTCGCGGGCGTTACCGCCTGTAGCCAGGACCAATTCCGCGCCTTTTTCCACGCCATGCTGGCGCGGGGGGTTTATCTCGCCCCCTCGCCCTTCGAGGCCGGCTTTCTCTCCGCGGCCCACGGCGAGGAGGATATCGCCGCCACCCTGGACGCGGCGGCGGCGGCCTTCCCGCTCGTCTCGGGCTGACGCCGGGCTCCCAGGGCATGTCAATATGCACCAGGAAACCATTACCGAGCTGGCGGCGGGCCTGCGCCGCGGCGACTTCACGAGCACCGAGCTCACCCGCCGCTATCTGGCGCGGATCGAGCGTCTGGAGCCGCGTCTCAACAGCTACATCAGCGTGGACGCCGAGGGCGCCCTGGCGGCGGCCGACCGCGCGGATGCGCGCTTGCGCCGGGGTGAGGCCGGCCCGCTCACCGGCATCCCCATCGCCCACAAGGACATCTTCTGCACCCAGGGGCTCAGGACCAGCTGCGGCTCGCGGATGCTGGACGGCTTCATCGCGCCCTACGACGCCACGGTGGTGGAGCGGCTCGCGGGGGCCGGGACCCCGGTGCTCGGCAAAACCAATATGGACGAGTTCGCCATGGGCTCCTCCAACGAGACCAGCTTCTATGGACCGGTGAAGAATCCCTGGGACGAGCGGCGGGTCCCCGGCGGCTCCTCCGGCGGCTCGGCGGCGGCGGTGGCCGCGGGTCTGTGCGCGGCGGCCACCGGCACGGATACCGGGGGCTCGATTCGGCAACCGGCCTCGTTCTGCGGGGTTACGGGCATCAAGCCCACCTATGGGCGGGTATCGCGCTACGGCATGATCGCCTACGGCTCGTCCCTCGACCAGGGCGGCGTCATCGCCCGCACCGCCCAGGACTGCGCCCTGATCCTGCAGGCGATGGCCGGGTTCGATCCCAAGGATTCCACCAGCGTCGAGCGGCCCGTGCCGGACTATCCCGCCGGCCTGGATACGGACCTTGCCGGACTGCGCATCGGGGTCCCGGAGGAATGGCTCGGCGCGGGCCTGGACCCTGGGGTCGAGGCGGTCGTTACCGCCGCCCTGAGCCGCTTCGAGTCCCTGGGCGCGCGGGTCGAGCGCATCCGACTCCCCCACAGCCCCCTGTGCATCGCCGGCTACTATGTGGTAGCCATGTCCGAGGCCTCGTCCAACCTGGCCCGCTACGACGGAGTCCGCTTCGGGCACCGTTGCGAGGACCCGGCCGACCTGCCGGACCTCTACCGGCGCTCGCGGGCGGAGGGCTTCGGCGCCGAGGTCAAACGGCGCATCATGATCGGGACCTATGCCCTCTCCGCCGGTTACTACGACGCCTATTACCTGAAAGCGCAGAAGCTCCGCCGCCTGATCGCCGAAGACTTCCGCGCGGCGTTCGAGCGGGTCGACGTCATCCTGGGGCCGGTGGCCCCGACCCCCGCCTTTCCCCTGGGCGCCAAGACCGACGACCCGGTCCAGATGTACCTGAGCGACATCTACACCCTCTCCCTCAACCTCGCCGGCCTCCCCGGCCTGTCCGTCCCGGCGGGATTCAGCGCCGGTCTCCCCGTGGGCCTGCAGCTCATCGGGAATTACTGGGAGGAAGGGCGATTGCTGGCCATCGCCCACCAGTGGCAGCGGGCCACGGACTGGCACCGGGCCGTTCCCCCGAAAGGGTAAGTTACGGCGCCACCGCTGACAGGTCGAGCCATTCTGCGTGGTTCGTGCTGTCTTCCAATCGTACAGGATTAACAG
>JAIZWN010000500.1 GCA_020443945.1 Candidatus Thiosymbion ectosymbiont of Robbea hypermnestra
TGCTCGGTGTTCTCCTCTCGCCTGGGCGCGGTTGGGAGGGCTCTGAGGGTGAAAAATAAGGTGAAACGGGGCACTAGTATTTACCACTACCGACAAGGCGGATTGGGCGCGCGGGGACCTGCCCCCGGATACCCTGCACACCTTCGCAAAGGCCCTCTCATGGCGTCGGGAGATGGACCGGGGGGAAAAACCCCCGGCCCACTACACAAAGCGGGCTGTGTGCCGTCTCTGCGGCCCCATATGGCATTGGATGGAGGGCACCTTCGGTAGCTGCCCCTGGTGCCGGAACCGGGAATCCGGCAGCCCGATCCCCCGGCCCCCGGTTGCGTGTCGGGAGTACCGACACTGGCACCCGGACAAGATCAACCCATTGGGCAAACTCAGCCGCGCGCGCACTGGGGTTGCAGGAAAACCGCTGGCCTTTCCTGCATCGGCTTTAGCGCCGTGTTAGGAAGCGCTTCGCTTCGCAAAGGTTGACAAAGCGACAAATAAGGTTGACAATATGCCCAAGTAAGGTTGACAAAGGTAGGGTGCCCATGACCAGCGTTCGGAGACGGGGTGAGAATATTCGGCGATATATCATCACCAACGTAGAAAAGCACCAGAAAGATATCACATTAGTAACCGCCCACAAGTTTGGGATTAGTAGACAAGCTGTTAACAAGCACTTACAGCGGTTAGTAAGGGAGAAGGCGCTGATAAGGCGAGGTAAAACGAGAAACCAGTCCTACTCATTACACACCATCGAAAACTGGCAAAAGAGATTTCAAGTCGCCAAAGACTTCGCTGAAGATATTGTGTGGCGAAGCGATGTCGCTCCATCTCTTCAACAGCTACCTGATAACGTTTTTGAAATCTGGCATTACGGCTTTACGGAAATGTTTAATAACGCAATCGACCACTCGGGAGGAAGCAGAGTTACTTTGCGTTTCCAAAAGACTGCTACTACAACCGAGTTAATGATCGGTGACGATGGCACCGGGATCTTTCGAAAGATTCAAGATGAGCTAGGTCTATTGGATGAACGTCATGCGATATTGGAGTTGGCTAAAGGAAAGCTGACAACTGATCCTACCAATCATACCGGTGAGGGAATCTTTTTCACGTCAAGAATGTTTGATTCTTTCGACATCTTATCAGGCGGGACTTTCTTCACGCACAAATTTGAAAATGACGAGGATTGGATTCTGGAGATCAAATCTTCTCAAGGGACCTGGGTATGGATGAAGTTAAACAATCATACTGCTCGCACCACAAAACGAATATTCGACCAGTATTCATCCGGCGATGACTATGGTTTTACCAAGACGGTGGTTCCTGTCCGACTCGCACAATATGGTGGCGATAAACTCGTCTCGCGATCACAAGCAAAACGTCTTCTAGCAAGAGTAGACCGATTTCAAACCGTAATTTTGGATTTCGATGATGTTGAATCTATCGGCCAAGCATTCGCCGATGAGATTTTCCGCATTTTTCGAAACAAGCATCCAGAAATCGAACTTCGGGCTACCAAGGCGAATTCGGTAGTCAAACGAATGATTAGCCGAACAGGATCGGCTAGCGGTTCCTAACCGGCGGCATAGGTTCCTGCGCCGTCCGCACCCCTGCAGACCGGCCCGAGGGCGCATGGTGGCCTCGTGGTGAAATCATCTGCGCGGACTGGCGGCGGCGGTAGGTTAAACTATGAATGACCCCCCCCTTGCCGCACGCGGTTTCGCGTCTGGCATAGGGAGAAAAAACCGCCTTCGGGCGGTTTTTTCGTCTACGGCTGGTCAACTTTTGGCAATCTAACCACTACCGCCGATTGGTCAACGGCTTAGGACCCCGTATCAACAGTTTGTCCACAAGGTTACTCACAAAAACTGTGGATAACTCCCAGGCTCACCGGCTTATTGATTCAACTGCCGCTATTTCAGGCCCTTCCTGCCCCATCCCTATCCAACGTCCGGGGCGGCGAGCAACCGCCGTAGCTGGCGCTTCCGTGGCCCTGAGCGGCGATTCAAGGGTAGACCGACGCACGGCTTGCGCTACGCCTGCCGAACTGCAAAGCCCGCTTTGTTGTAGTGTATTGTATAATGCAAGATATAATACTACATACAACTACAACAGACAAGGGATCAGGCTATGGCGTTGACTAAGCAAGACATCTGGCATACCGCTGACGAACTGGACACTGAGGGCACCCGGCCCACCCTGCAAGCTGTCCGCAAACGATTAGGCCGGGGTAGCTTTACCACCATCCAAGACGCTATGAAGGAATGGAGGAGCCAACAGACCACCAACGATGCACCATCGGCGGAGGCACTGCCCGAGGCCGTATCGGAGGAGATCGAGCGGGCCGGTACTGCGATCTGGCAGGCGGCCATGAGCGCCGCACATCGGCGACTGGAGGAGGAACGCCAGCAACTTACCACCGAGCGCGAGGCCCTGGAAGCACGCGCGACCGAGGCCACCGAGCTTGCCGATTCCCTTTCCCGTGAAAACGAGGCCCTGCAGAAAGAGCTTGAGGACCTGCGGCGCCAGACCGACGAAGACCTTGCCCGGCGTGCTGGTGACATCGAGGCGGCCCGGAAGGAGACCCAGGAAGCCCGCGAGCGAGCGGTCCGGATGGAAGGGCAAGTAAGCGCCCTCAAGGAACAGTTCGAGGCGTTGACCATCGCCAACCGGGACCAGAAACCGGCGGCCAAGACTTCCGCACCCAGAACGACCACCCGAAAATCAGCGCCAGCGGCCCGGTAGTAGGCCATGATCTACCCGACGCAAAAAGTTATTGATACTCAGTGAGTTACCTACCCGCGCCTGCGCGCGCGAGGCAGACTGTTGTAAACATCCCCTATGGGAACATTAAGTTTCGTGCCGCCTTCGCGCCCGCACGCGAGGCAGGCACCGGTTAAATGTGGTAGCAGGCCACATTACAGGCCGTGTTGAGCGGTGGAAGCTGTCTATCACCCAGGCGCGTCCGGGTAGCTTCGGACGCTGGCGGCCAACAAAAAACCGGCAAAAAGCCGTAGACTAGGCTACCCACGATGATGATTCAGGAGCCGGGACTCGGATGACGACTTTCAACGATTTACTTGGTGAATTGACCGCAGCCACGCGCACCGAGCACGATAAAGGCGCCCTGTTCGAGCGCCTGATGGAACGCTATCTCAAGGCGGACCCGCAGTATAAGAATCTTCTCGCCGACGTGTGGCTGTGGTCGGAATGGCCGGATCGTTGGGGACCTGACGTTGGTATCGACCTGGTAGCGCGCGAGCACGGCACCGGCGATTATTGGGCCATTCAATGCAAGTTCTATGGCCCGGCGCATTCGCTCCAAAAGGCCGATATTGATTCCTTTTTCACGGCCTCCGGCAAGCATTTTGAGACCGCGGACGGTGAACGCGGCTTTAGTCAACGCCTCATCGTTTCCACTACCGACAAGTGGAGCAAGCACGCCGAGAATGCGCTGGTGGATCAGCGCATTCCGACCAAGCGATTGCGGTTTGAGGATTTGGCCGATAGCCCGGTCGATTGGAGCCAGTTCAGCCTTGCCAACGTCGAGGACATGCGGCTCAAGAGAAAGAAAGCGCCGCGCCCTCATCAGGAGGAAGCCATCGCCAACGCCATCGAGGGCTTCAAGGAAAGCGACCGGGGCAAACTCATCATGGCGTGCGGCACCGGCAAGACTCTGGCGGCACTCCGGCTCATGGAAAAGCTCACCGAGGCGAACGGGCGGGCGCTGTTTCTCGCCCCCTCGATTGCGTTGGTTGCTCAATCGCTACGTGAATGGACGGCCCAAGCAATGGAGCCGATCCATGCCTTTGCCGTCTGTATCGGATACCAAGGTCGGCAGAGACCAGGAAGACATCGGCACCCACGATCTGGCTTATCCCG
>JAIZWN010000501.1 GCA_020443945.1 Candidatus Thiosymbion ectosymbiont of Robbea hypermnestra
TGCTCGGTGTTCTCCTCTCGCCTGGGCGCGGTTGGGAGGGCTCTGAGGGTGAAAAATAAGGTGAAACGGGGCACTAGGAGGCTTTGCATTGTGGATCCGGACGCAGATTGGACTTGCACGGGACGGGAACAAAGTATTCTATTCCATCATATGCTCGATACCGAAAGCGCGATCCATCCGATATGGCGTATACGAGACCACGATAGTATTCTCCGCCAAGTTCAAACTGTTCTCAGGAATTTCAATAATTGTTCCAAAATCTATACCTGCATCGCTTGATCCGGAAACCGTGTGGTACGTTTTTGCCAAAATCGGCATCAGCGAACACTTCCGGGAGCGGAAATGCCAACTGATCCGGCTATCGCTCCCCATCAGTCTTCGGCTTCCCTGAACAGGTCGGCCCAGGCATCCTTGGAGTCCCTCTATTTCGCCGATACCCGCCGCTGGGTTGTCGCGTTCTCGGGCGGGAAGGACTCCACGGTTGTCCTGCAGCTGGTTTTCGAGATGCTGGTCGAGCTCGGGGACAAGGCGAAGAAACCTGTGGTCGTGCTGTCGTCAGACACTAGGGTGGAGGCGCCGAACGTCGCGGCTTACGTAACCGACGCATTGGAGAAGGTTGAAGAATCGGCACGGGCGTTGCGGATACCCCTCAGTACAAGACTGGTAGAACCCTCTGCATCCGAGAGTTTTTGGGGAAAGCTCATTGGAAAGGGGTACCCCCCTCCGTCGCGCTGGTTCCGATGGTGTACCAGCAACATGAAGATCAGGCCATCGCGCCGCGCAATTGATAAGATCACTCGAGCCCATGGTAGCGTAATCTTACTGCTCGGGTCGCGCATTACCGAGAGCACTCAGCGTGGTCGCACTATGCAGGAACGGAGCATCAATAGCCGCGGCCTGAACCCACACCACGAAATCCCGAACGCCCTGGTAGCTACGCCTATCGCCGAATGGACCACGGACGACGTTTGGGAATACCTGGTGAATAATCCTTGTCCCTGGGGTGGCAATCACGGTTTTCTCCTGTCTCTCTACCGCCAGGCCGGAGGGGGCGAGTGTCCCGTCGTATTCGACCTCAATACGCCCTCCTGCGGGGGCAGCCGGTTCGGCTGTTGGACTTGCACGGTTGTTAAGGAAGACAAATCATTACAGGGCTTTATACGCTCCGGCGAGGATCATCTTCAACCGCTGGTGGATTTCCGTAATTGGTTGGTTGGCCTGAGAGATGAGCCGGGATATCGCAGTCACGTCAGGCGCAACGGAAATGCTGGACCCGGACCGTTTCTACCGGCCGCAAGGCAGGAGATTTTGGAGTCAGTTCTAGCTCTGGAAGAGCGAATGGGATTCCCGTTAATCACTGATGAGGAACTAGCGTATATTCAAACAGAGTGGTCCGCGGAATTCGATTATCAGAATCAAATAGCCGTGCGGATTGCGGCGAAGCATGGGAGGATGATCACCGTGTCTGACGCGACAGGTAAGGACAATTCGTTTGCAGAGCATGAAATGGTCGAAGCAGCCGCCCTGGAGGCGGGCATTGATCCGGACCTTCTGCGACAGGCGTTAGACATTCGTCGTAAAGAGTTCCCGTCTCTGGACAAGTGGGGCGCCAAAACCGGTTTTGAACGGGCTTTGGGAGACCTGGTAAAAAAAGCGGCTCACCAGGCCGAGCAGACGCCGCCGCAATGATCCTCGAGCATTTACGCATCCACAATCTGTTCTCCTATTGTGGCCCGTGTGACTTCGACCTGACACCCCCGGGCGATGGTCGTAATGTCGCGCTGATATGGGGACGCAACGGCTACGGCAAGACCAGCTTCCTGAACAGCCTCAAGTTGTTGCTTACGGGCGTGTCCAACGAACTGCGCGAAGGTGTGCAGACTGAGAGGCCACGCTTCGGCCGAAATGAATATTTGCTCGGTCGTGGAGACGAGTGGATAGGCGTTTTCAACCAAAGAGCCCGCGCCGCAGGAGAGCATACATTTGGAGTGACGCTGAACTGGCGCGAGAAGGAGGGAGCGGTCCAAGTGGAACGTACTTGGACGATGGAGGATGAGGAAGCCATCGAGACCCTACGGGTTACCCCGAGCTTTGGTGCGCCGCTGGAAGACAAAGGTGGGAATCTTGAGGGTGAGGCGCGCGCCTTCATTCAGGCCCGACTGCCGGAGGCGGTCATGCCCTTCTTTATCTACGATGCTGAGAAGGTGCAACAGATTGCCGAGGCAAATCGGGAGGGCCAGCTCCGCCAGATCGAGCAACTGTTGGACTTGGCCGATATCGACCTCGTCAATGACTATCTGGGACGCAATTTGGCCCATTGGCGTCGGGATTCCAAGGACACAAGCCAACACAAGATCAATTCGCTTGGCTTCGATATCCAGGCCCTCGAAGAGCGGGTTGCGGGACTAGCAGCCGAGCGCCAGGACTTACAAGATCAAATCGAGAAGACGGACTACGAAATCAAGAGACTCGATGTTGCCTTGCAGGCCAGGCGGCAATCGGCCCTTCAAAGCGAAGAGTCCAAGCTTGCCGGCAAGCGGGATGGTGTAGTGGCCGCGTTGGAAGAGACCGTGCAGCGTTTTTTCGATGACTTCACCCGCGACGCGCCTCTTCTCCTGCACACTCGTCTTATGGGAATCGCTGCACGAGAGCTTGAAAAGATCGCGTCTCATCCTAACCGGCGTCTGCGTGACGAGTTAGAGCGTGTTTTTTCAGCCCTACCGGAGAGACTGTTTTCCGACCCGCCCTTGCCGGTTCCCCCTTTGAACCAGGATCAGGACGACTTTCTGCGACGCAAATTGACGCGGGTGCTGGACAGCTATCGACCCGACACAGCGGATTTGACAGAGGGACTGTTCCATCTTCCACCCTCGAAGGCTGACGCCCTGTTTCGGATGGTGGACGACTACGCGCAAGATGACCACCGACGCTCCCAATGGTCTCGCGATCTGATCCAGATCCGAAAACTTAAGACCGAGCTAGCGGAAATAGAGCGCAAGCGCAATGACGTCGCGAATCTCGCCCCGGAGGAGCGGAGGCTGTTTGAGGAACGATTGGCTGAAAAGGAAAGACTGACTGATGAGCTTGCCAAGCTCAACCAACAGCTCGGGGGGCTGGACGGTCGGGAGCGCAATTTGAATCGGGACCTGGGGCAGAAACGCGAAACAAAACGTCAGGAAGAAAGGAAAGCGGTGTCCGCCGGCACCGCCAGAGACAAGCTAATTCTTGGTCAGAGACTACAGTCGGCCCTCGCGGCGTATCGGGGCATGCTCAAGGCGCGGCGTCGGGAGGATATCGAAAAGGCATTCAATGATCGATTTGCAGAGCTGATGACGTCCCACAGCCAGATTCGGCACATCCAGGTGAAAGATGACTTTTCCTGGCACTATCTTGCCGACCAAGAAGTACCTGTGGGCATGAGCAACATCTCGGCAGGGATGAAGCAGCTAGTCGCGCAGGCATTGCTTTGGGCACTGAAAAACGTATCCGGCAAAGAGGCCCCCGTGGTTGTCGACACGCCGTTGGCGCGTTTCGACCGTGGACATCAGGAAAACATCATCACCCGCTATTACCCTCATGCGGGTGCCCAGGTCATCATGCTTCCCACTGACGCCGAACTGGATCTGGAAAAATACGCCTTGTTGAAGCCACACATCTATCGGGAATATCGCCTGGACAACCAGGACGGGGACCGCACCCATGTGCTTTCGGGGGGCTATTACTGATGGCCAGGGTCTACACCTCGCGGGTTGATGAGGATACAGTCGATTCCGTCCTACGGAAGGGATTAATGGTTCAAGGTCCTAAATGGACAGTGCTGCGTATCGCCTTGGCCCTGTCCCTGAAACAATCTGATCCCCCCTCCGAGGCGTTCGACACGCAGGTTGAGGGCAAGGGCGGCGAATACAGTCTGGATCAGATCACCGGGCGTGGACAAAAGGAACCGGAAGAGTTTGTGGACGCCTTTCGGGCGCTGTTGTCCGCCTATCATGGGGAGGACCTATTCGGGGACGATGATCGGTATACGAGCTTTCTGCAGCGGCATATCCGGCGCGGTCTTCGGGAGATTCGATCCTCCTGGCGGGAGTCCCATGATTTTCACGAGTTCTTACGCCAGGAGTTTTTTACTTTTCCGGATGACCATGAAGAGGGCGCAGCACCGGATACGTCCAGCCTGATTCACGCCCTGGAGGAATTCGGGCTGACCGCAGTTCTAGTGGAAAGCAGAGATGGTCCTCGCGTAACGCGCCATACGGTGCGCTTCAGCGATGCGGAGGACTACAGCCGACTGGAACGCAGGCTAAATGACTTGGGATTTACCCTGGGTCTCAAGGACGCGGGAATATTCCTGTCTCCGGCGGGAGAGCCGAAGACTGCCTGGCTGGATGTCCCCCGTCCTGCGCAGGAATGGAAGTCGGTAGGTGTCGAGGCGTTTGCAGATTGGTCGCCGCAGGGGAAGGGTTTGCCTCTGATGCTGGGTGTGGACATCCGCGGTGATCCCATTATTCGCAACTTGGCTGAGGCCCCTCATGTCTTGCTGGCCGGAACGACAGGCAGCGGCAAAAGTGTGTGCCTGCACGCAATACTCCTGTCGCTCTTGGCTAACCATGACGCGCGGGGGCTTCGGCTGCTGTTGGTCGATCCGAAGCGGGTGGAGCTCTCGCCTTACGAAGGATTGCCCCACTTGCTCGCACCCATCGTTACCGATGGCGTGGAAGCGGCCCGCGCCTTTAAGAATCTCACCAAAGAAATGGAGCAGCGAGAAAAGCTGTTGGCCTCTCGCGGCGTCCGAGAGTGGGACAGTCTGCAACATACGGCGCCCCCCCGCATCGTTGTCATCGTCGAGGAGCTGGCCGATTTATTTGATCAGGGGCCGGAATCCGAGGATCCGCTAGTGCGATTAGCGCAAAAAGCGCGTGCCACGGGCATTCACCTCGTCCTTGCCACCCAGCGTCCTGATGCAGCTACTTTTAGTGGATTACTGCGTGCGAATGTGCCGTCGCGAATTGCGCTAACCGTCCTCAAGGCGGCGGATTCTCGCATTATTCTCGATGAGGATGGAGCTGAGAGACTCCTGGGCAAGGGAGACATGCTGGTGAAATGGCTGGGAGAAAAGTTGGTACGTGTACACGGATTCAATGTGCGTCCAACCGACGTTACCGATGCGGTCAAGCACCTCGGAAGGGAGGGATAGACAGTGCCGGATATTCACATCGACGAATTTGCGCCTTTGTACCTCTCGGTGGATCGGGTTGGACCCTTCCAGTCACGCATGGAGGAGTTCGATTTCACGGATGTCAACAACGAACCGTGCAATGTCTACCTGATGGTCTCCAAGAACGGGCGCGGCAAAACTACGGTGATGGAGATGCTCGCCACAATGATGGGCATGCTGGGCAAAACCGAGTGCACGAGCCTGGGATTCGAGGCTTTCGACCGTGAGCATGGGAGGGCGCAATGGGATCTGCGCGTTACCCTGAGGCAGGATGGGCGACGCGAGACCATGATTCTCTCGCTTCTTGCAGGATTTATGGGGAAAGAGATATCGCTGAAGTTGTGGGGCGAGTCGGATTGCAAGAAGTTCGGTGCCAGCGGCTGGTGTCGCTTCGGCTTTGTTCGCAATGCGTTCGGTCGGTACAGCATGGTCGGTCGCGGTAATACCTGGGTGCAGGATTTCAACCTATTGATACAGGCCGCTATAGGTACCCGCTTATTCGGCTTCGAAAGCGATGCGCTGAGCTATCCGGCCCTGATCTATTTCTCCGCCTATCGAAATATCATTCCGATGCCTGACGGTGACAGGGCCATTGTCGCCCCGAGAGACTGGAATTACCGGCCGGTACACGTGTTCGATGTCGAAGGTCGGGATTGGCGGGATTCACTCGACAACCTGTTGGTGTGGCTCAAATGGTTGGACGACGACCGCTTCGATGCTGCTGTTTCCGCCATCAACGATCGGGTTTTCAAGGTTGACGACGAGCACTTCAGCGCGGGGAAAAAGCTGAAAGGGGTACGAAAGGAGCCACCCGAGGCAATTGTGGAATCCGAAGACGGCCAGCAGCATCGTCTGGATCGCCTCTCCAGCGGTGAGAAAAGCCTGGTGCAGCTATATTTGCGCTTGGGATCCCACATGACGCAGAACACGATTTTGCTTGTGGATGAACCGGAGGTTCACTTACATCGTAGCTGGCAATACGAGGCCCTGTACACGTTGACGAACCTAGCCAAGTCCCACTTTCCCAATGTGACTGTGATCCTGGCCACGCATTCCGAGCGCATCATGAAGGCATTTGCCCTCGACCAAAAAGAGGAAAACTTGCGAAAAGGGGCCTACATCATCGAAACGGCCGAGGAGGAAGAACAAGCGGATTTGATTGCCAGGGAAGCGCGGGAAAAGAAATTAGAGGGTGACGGGAGGGAATCATGGGAGCAGTGAAAAGCAGCCCGGAGCTAAGGCTAAGCGATCCTGATCGGTTGGTAGCCCGTTACGGTGGAGTGCCTGTCATTTATGTAGAATCCGACGAAGATCGCTACGTCTACGGTGAATGCTGGTTCAAAGATTGGCTGTCCCGGGTGGAATTTCAGCCCGCCATGGCCCAGTGTGGATTTTCCGGTTGCTCAGCGGTTATCGAAGCGGTTGGTGGTGAGCGGGCGGCTGGCAATCTGGCCTGGGGCATCGTCGACCGAGACACAGTGATGAGTCGGGATATCTGGTGCCTGGTGCATGAGACGGACGATACGAAGTATGAGTCGGTAGAACCCTTCGGAACAGAAATCAAGGTTCTGTGTCGCTGGGAGATGGAGAGCTATCTTGCCGACGCGATCGCTTTGGAGCAGTGCCGAGCCGAGTTGAAGCGTCAGCCTCGACGATCTGATTCGATTGTCGCCCAGGAGCTTCTTGACCAATGCGATGCATTAGTGCCGCACGCGGCGATCAATGCGACTTGCCACGAGCTTAGAGTGCGAGGGTCTGGCGATGGCTACACCGATCGATTTCCCACCAGATCAGCGGTAGAGGCGGACGTTCAATCTAAGCTGTTGCCGAACCTACCTGATCCGGCGGGAGCGCTTTACGCAAAGCACGTCCCGTTGGTAGAGGCCTTCGACAAATCTGGCAGCCCGCCGGGCGAGCGCGTCGATGCTCTGTTGCGCCGGGTAGACGGCAAAGGATTTCTGAGTCGGTTCGGCTTCATCCACAACATTACCGTGGACCTGAAAGGATTACTTGCTAACCGAATTAAAGAGCAGGCGAGGATACCTTCCGAGATCAGGGACTTCGTAGCAAAGATCGCCAACATTTGAGAGGGGTCTTGATCAGATCGAGGATATGCTCATCCGGATATGGAATAATATAAGCATCGAACGTCCAGGTCCCCGACAATCGCGGGTGGTAACGCACGCGACCGGGGTCCGAATCAAACCGCATCGCTTAAGACGGCGCACCCCAAAGCAGTCCGGAATCTATAAAGAGCCCACGGTTTTTGCCCTTCCTGGCCCTCGATTCCGGCACTTCCTGCCGGAGTGACGCGGTAGGGTTCGGCAAACTTCACTAACTAAAATTCAGCCACTACCACAAATCCATCCCATGCAGAACAGCGCAGAGCTTCGAGCCGGTTTTCTCCAGTATTTTGCCGAGCGCGGGCATCGAATCGTGCCCAGCAGCCCGCTGGTGCCCGCCAACGACCCCACGCTGCTGTTCACCAATGCGGGCATGGTGCAGTTCAAGGAGGTCTTCCTGGGCCGGGAGCAGCGGCCCTATCCGCGCGCCGTCAGCTCCCAGCGCTGCGTGCGCGCCGGGGGCAAGCACAATGACCTGGAGAACGTGGGCTACACGGCGCGCCATCACACCTTCTTCGAGATGCTGGGCAACTTCAGCTTCGACGACTATTTCAAGTCGGACGCCATCCAATATGCCTGGGACTATCTCACCCGGGTGCTGGCCCTGCCCAAGGAGCGGCTGTGGGTCACGGTCTACGAGCAGGACCGGGAGGCGGAGGACATATGGCGGGATCACATCGGCGTGCCCCCCGAGCGTCTCGTGCGTTGCGGCGAGGCGGACAACTTCTGGTCCATGGGGGAGACCGGCCCCTGCGGTCCCTGCTCCGAGCTCTTCTACGACCATGGCCCCGCGGTAGCCGGCGGCCCGCCCGGCGCCCCGGACGCGGATGGGGACCGCTACGTGGAGATCTGGAACCTGGTCTTCATGGAGTACGACCGCGACCCGAAGGGCCGGCTCACGCCCTTGCCGCGACCCTCGGTGGACACGGGCATGGGCCTCGAACGCCTGGCGGCGGTCATGCAGGGGACCCATGACAACTACGAGATCGACCTCTTCCGCGCCCTGATCGCGGCCGCGGCGGAGCTGACCGGCTGCCCGGACCCCCGGCACACATCCCTGCGGGTCATCGCCGACCACATCCGCTCCGCCGGCTTCCTCATCGGCGATGGCATCACCCCGAGCAACGAGGGACGGGGCTATGTCCTGCGCCGCATCATCCGGCGCGCGGTCCGCCACGGCCACCGGCTCGGCCATAGCGGACCCTTCTTCCATCGCCTGGTGGCGACCCTGGTGGCCGAGATGGGCGCCGCCTACCCGGAGCTGGTCGCCGCCCAGGCCCAGGTGGAACGGGTACTTAAGATCGAGGAAGAACGCTTCGCCGAGACCCTGGAACAGGGCATGCGGCTCCTGGAGCAGGCCATCGAAGGCATTCGGGGCGACCGCATCGCCGGCGCGACCGTCTTCAAGCTCTACGACACCTACGGCTTTCCCGTGGACCTCACCGCCGATGTGGCCCGCGAGCGGGGCCTGGGCCTCGACCTGGCGGGCTTCGAGCGCGCCATGGCGGAACAAAAGGAACGCGCCCGGGCGGCGAGCCGATTCGGCGCGACCCAGGCCGCGGCCCTGGAGCTGGAGGGGGAAACCGACTTCACCGGATACGAGCGGCTCGCCGACCAGGCCACGGTGATGGCCATCTACCGGGATGGCGAGTCCCTGGACCGTCTGACCAGGAGGCAGGAAGGACTGATCGTGCTCGGCGTCACCCCCTTCTATGCCGAGGCCGGTGGTCAGGTGGGCGACACCGGCGAGCTCGCGCGCGAAGGCGCGCGCGCCCAAGTTCTGGACACCCGCAAACAGGGCGCCGAGGTCATCGGCCACATCGCCCACATGACGGAGGGAACGCTCCGGATCGGCGACCGGGTAGAGGCCCGGGTGGATGCCCGCCGCCGCCGCCTGATCGCAAGCAATCACTCCGCGACCCACCTGCTCCACGCCGCCCTGCGCGAGGTCCTGGGGGATCATGTGCAACAGAAGGGCTCGCTGGTAGGCCCCGACCGCCTGCGCTTCGATTTCTCCCACTTCGAGCCGGTCACGCGCGAACAGCTGCGGCGGATCGAGCGTCTGGTCAACCGGGAGATCCGCGAGAACCACCTGGTAGAAACCCGGATCATGTCCCGCGACGACGCCAGGACCAGCGGCGCCCTGGCCCTGTTCGGCGAAAAATACGCCGAGCAGGTGCGGGTGCTGCGCATGGGGGGCTTCTCCACCGAGCTGTGCGGCGGCACCCATGTGCGCGCCCTGGGCGACATCGGCCTGTTCAAAATCGTTGCCGAAAGCGGCATCGCCTCCGGGGTACGGCGCATCGAGGCGGTCAGCGGCGAAGGCGCCCTGGATTGGATAGAGGCGGACGAGGCACGACTATCGCGTCTGGCGGATCTGGTCAAAGGAACCCGCGAGGACCTGGACGCCAAGGTGGCCCAACTCCTGGAGCACTCCCGACGGTTGGAAAAGGAACTCGGCGCGCTCAAGGCCAGGCTGGCGAGCCACGCGGGCCGGGACCTGGCCGCCCAGGCACTGGACATCGCCGGCATCAAGGTGCTGGCGGCCAGGCTCGAAGGAGTAGACCCCAAGGGCCTGCGGGAAACCCTGGACCGGCTCAAGGACCAGCTGGGCTCGGCGGTCGTGGTCCTGGCCACCGAGAACGGAGGCAAGGTGGGCCTGGTCGCCGGAATTACCGACAACCTGACCGACCGCCTGCGGGCCGGGGACCTGATCGGGGTGGTCGCCGCAAAGGTCGGCGGCAAGGGCGGTGGCCGCGCGGACATGGCCCAAGCCGGCGGCAAGGACCCGGCGGGCCTGCCCGCCGCCCTGGAGCTGGTCCCGGACTGGGTGCGGGAACGAGTCGCCTGAGGGCCTCCGAATAGTCACTTCAGTTGGAACCGTATAGGTACCCGCACCCACATCCGCGAGGGCCGCCCACCCCTGTTTCCCGGCTTGAAGGTCCACTTCCGCACCGTCTTCATCGCCTGTTGATCGAGTATCCGGTGTCCGCTCGATTTCTGGACCTGTAAGCTTCCGACCTGGCCGCGGGTATCCACCAGTACCTTCAGGATCACCGTGCCTTCCTGGCCCCTGCGGCGCGCGATTCCCGGATATTTGGGGCGTGGCCGGTAACTGGGCGTCGGCTTGCGGACCCGGCGACTGTCGGCCCGCGAGCCCGCGCCCGCCTTGGCGGATTTGCGTTTGCGCGCCGCGGACTTCCGGGACTCGGTTTTGGCGGGGCGCCGATTGTTCGCGCGCGCGCGCTTGGGCGGCCGGTTCTTGGCCGATTTCTTCTTTTGCGTGCGGGATTTCGATTTCGGTTTGGCCGCGGCGCGCTTGGGTGCCTTTTTGGATGTTTTCCTGGATGTCTCTTTGGATACCCGCTTGGGCTTCCTGTTGGCCTTGGGCGGGGAAATCAGCTCCTTCCTGGGCGTGGTATTGCGATTCAGGATCAATTCCGCCGCCCGTACATCGGGCGCTACAGGCCCCACGGGCTCCGGTTCCGCCCGATCCGCCTTCGCGCGCGGGGTCGGAGTCTCGGGAGGGGCCTCCGCGGTCGGGACCGGAGGCTCCGCCGCCCCGTCCTGGGCGGGCGCGACGGGCTCGGCATCCGCCGGACGCTCGGGTGGACGCGCCGGGACCTCCGGCTCCGCCACTGCCGCCGCCATGGGGGCGAAGGTAACCTGTAGCTGCCTCTGTTCCGACGGGGAATCCAGCCGCGGCGGGTCGATCCAGAGATAGGTGGCGGTGACCACAAAGGCGGCCAAGACATGAAGCCCCGCCGAAATCGCGCCGGCCACCAAGAGATGCCTGCGGTTACTCATTCGGGCAAAGTCATGATTCTATTTTTAATCTGTGGGAATCTGTGTAATCCGCGGATTCGAGCACTCACGGCGGGATGCGTTGCGGTTTCCCGCCCTGTCGAGACGAAGGAGCAATCCAGGATATCACCTACCTGTCCCCCGAACAGCTCGGGAGAACCGTGGGTGACAGAAAAGCCATCTTCGATCTCCCACCGGGAGAGGGCTGGGGAGGGTGGGATCAAACAGCGGTACCCGCTTTCAATCCCGAAGCCATAGAGCGTTCAGGCAAATCAAGGTGGGATGGGATATCAGCTCCCGATCCGGCCATTCGGTACCGGTTCAGGAAGAGGGAGGACCTTGCATCGGTTGGTCTCTGGTCGATCCGTCCAGTCCGGCCATGGTCTCGACCAGCGCCAGCAAGGAACCTTGCAGATCGTCCGGCAGAATCGCCCAGGCGGTCAGCAGGCGTTTGGTCTTCTGGGAAGGGGCATAATCGCCCTGCATATCCGCAACCCGTGCCTGTGTTTCCTTGCCGGTCGCCAGCCACTCCATAGAAACGCCGAGGGCCCGCCCCAGAGCGGCCAGCGTCTCGGGTTTCGCCCCTTTGGTCTCGCCGGATTCGATCTTGTTGATCGCGCCGGGCGTTACCCCGACCCGCTTCGCAAGTTCTGCCTGAGAAAATCCGGCGCGGTTTCTGGCGGCGGTTACTCGAGAGCCGAGTGTGTTCATAATCCAGAAAATAATTGACTTTACGCAATCCATGCTACATTTCATGGGTGACCATAGGCATGGAACGCAAAAGGGGCGGAGGCGCGGGGTCCGGGCCGAAACAATCGAGGCGTTCAGGAGCCGAAAAAACAGGGCGCCGATCAGGGCAGCGTCTCTATTCCCACTCGACGCTCGATCACCGTCTTAGACTCGGTGAGCCTGGAGCCTTGAGGCAAGGAAAAGGATACCCCCAACGACGCCCCCGACCGCCATGTCGCGGTTCCGGTGAGCGACCTGGAGTCGGCAACTCGCTTCTATTCGGAGGTCCTGCGCTTCAAGCCGATAGACCGTCCCGATTCGCTGCCCGACAATGGGGTTTGGTTGGAGGGGTACGGTTTTCAAATCCATCTGATCGAAGACCGGGAATATCGTAGCCCCGGCCTGGCCAACCCTTCCTTGCCGGATAAGAAACACTTCGCCTTGACGGTCGATGACATCCATGATTTCCGGCAATACCTGATCGAGCGCACTGTTACCGTAGGCGATCTCATCGAGATCGGCGACGGCAGACAACAGTTTTTCTTCTGCGACCCCGCGGATAATCCTATCGAGATTACCAACCCCTAGCGAGGCTTGGCCTCAGACCGACGAGGCGTGACCAACCGCACCGAAGAACCACGGATGGACACGGATAAACACGGATTGAGGGAACGGGGTGGACATCGGCGGTTTCGGCAAGTTGCCATCCTTGGCGACCGGATTCCGGCAATCCCTGCCGGAATGACGGCCTGATAGGGTGTAGGGTCCGCTGTGCGGACCGATGGCTTCCGGGGTGGTGTTGTAATTTTGTTGTCCCTGGGTATATACGCTGAATCTCGGAAACAACCAAAGCAAAACAAGTTACGGTTTTGTCGGCACGCGCGTCGCAATCTGCTAATAGGACAGGATTCACA
>JAIZWN010000502.1 GCA_020443945.1 Candidatus Thiosymbion ectosymbiont of Robbea hypermnestra
GAGTCAAGTTGGTGCGCTGCACAAAAACAGTTCTGTCTCTTGTTGGGCGGGAATCGCAAATTCTTTGAACCACGGAGACAGACACGGATAAACACAGATCACAATCCGCGTTTATCCGTGTCTGCCTCAGTGGTTCTTTGGTACGGTTGGTTACGCCTCGTGGTCTTAAGGCGCAGCCGCGCTAGAGGATGTACTGCGATAGATCCTCGTCCGCCGCCAGCTCCGCGAGGTGTTGGTCCACATAGGCCGCGTCCACGGTGACTGTAGTCTGGTCGAGGTCGGCGGCGTTGAAGGAGACCTCTTCCAACAGACGTTCGAGGACCGTGTGCAGGCGTCGCGCCCCGATGTTCTCGGTGCGCTCGTTGACCTGCCAGGCGATCTCGGCAATCCGCCGAATGCTGTCCTCGGTAAAATTCAGGGACACGCCTTCGGTCTCCATCAGGGCTTGGTACTGGTCGGTCAGGGAGGCATCCGGTTCGGTCAGGATGCGGACGAAGTCCTCCGTGGTCAATGCCTTGAGCTCCACCCGGATCGGGAGGCGGCCCTGGAGCTCGGGGATCAGGTCCGAGGGCTTGGCCAGATGGAAGGCGCCGGAGGCGATGAAGAGGATGTGATCCGTGCGCACGGAGCCATACTTGGAGGAGACGGTGCTGCCCTCGACCAGGGGCAGCAGATCCCGCTGCACGCCCTCACGGGAGATATCGACGCCGCTGGTGTGCTCGGAACGCTTGGTGACCTTGTCGAGCTCGTCCAGGAAGACGATGCCGTTTTGCTCCACGCTCTCCACCGCCCGGAGCTTGAGGTCCTCGTCGTTGATGCGCTTGGCCGCTTCCTCGTCCGTGAGCAGCTTGAGGGCGTCACGGATCTTCAGCTTGCGGCGCTTGGTGCGGTTCTGGCCCAGGCTCTGAAACAGCCCCTGGAGCTGGCTGGTCATCTCTTCCATGCCGGGGGGGGCCATGATTTCCACCCCGATCGGCGTGACGCTGATCTGAATCTCGATCTCCTTTTCGTCCAGGTCGCCGCGGCGCAGCTTGTCGCGGAATTTTTCCCGGGTCGCCGGGGAGGGTCCGCCGCCCCGGCTGTCTTCCTCGAAGTTCGTGGGCGGCGGCAGCAGGACGTCCAGGATCCGCTCCTCGGCGGCGGCCCCGGCCTGGGCCTCGACCTTGTCCAGCTCCTGTTCCCGGGCCATCTTCACCGCCGCGTCCACCAGGTCCCGAATGATGGACTCCACGTCCCGGCCCACATAGCCGACCTCCGTGAACTTGGTCGCCTCCACCTTGATGAAGGGGGCGTCGGCGAGCTTGGCCAGGCGGCGCGCGATCTCCGTCTTACCCACCCCCGTAGGGCCGATCATGAGGATATTCTTGGGCGTGATCTCGGTGCGCAACGGCTCTTCTATCTGCGCCCGTCGCCACCGGTTGCGCAGAGCGACGGCAACCGCGCGCTTGGCCTCGTCCTGACCGATGATGTGCTTGTCGAGCTCGGCTACGATGCGTTTGGGGGTGATGTCCGACATGAGTGCTCAAAAATGTTGGGGCGCGTGAACGCCACGAAGTGGTGGGTAAAGAGGGAATCTTGCTGCTCCGCAGATTACACAGATTGTCACAGATTTTTCGTTTTTCATCCGTGAAAATCTGTGTATCTGTGAAGGGGACCCTGAAAAGTTGCCTTCCCGGCAGTTGTTTTTCACGATTGGAATCTGCGTTTTCGGGGAGATCGCTATATGCTCGCTCGGGATATGCCGGGCCCTGGAGAGCGCCTGAGTGCACATGCCGGGTGTGGTTATCCCGCGGCCACGGACAGCTCTTCCAACACCAGCCGGTGGTTGGTGTAGACGCAGATATCGGCGGCGATGCCGAGCGCCCGCTCGACGATCTCCCTGGCCCCGAGCTCGGTGCCTTCGAGCAGCGCCCGCGCCGCCGCCTGGGCGAAGGGTCCACCCGAGCCGATCGCCATCAGATCATGCTCCGGCTCGAGCACATCCCCGGTACCGGAGATGACCAGCGAGGCCGTGGTATCCGCCACGCACAACAGGGCCTCGAGGCGGCGCAGCAAGCGGTCGGTACGCCAATCCTTGGCCAGCTCCACCGCCGAGCGGGTGAGATGCCCCTGGTGCTTTTCCAGCTTGCCCTCGAACCGCTCGAACAGGGTAAAGGCATCCGCCGTGGCCCCGGCGAACCCGGCCAGCACCCGCTCCTTGTAGAGTCGGCGCACCTTGCGCGCATTGGTCTTGATGACCGTCTGCCCCAGGGACACCTGGCCGTCACCGCCCATGACCACCCGCCCGTCGCGCCGGACGGAGAGAATGGTCGTACCGTGAAACGTCTCCATCGACATTCTTCCCGCTCGTCTTGCAGAACTCCTATTCTACGCCACCAATCGCCCACGTGCAGGCGGGGCTGTACTCTAGTACCCCATTTCACCTTATTTTTCACCCTCTTAAGCCCCCCAACCGCGCCAAGGCAAGAGGAGAGAACCGAGCAAGAGAGCAACGTCACGCCTAGCCTTGGCGCGGTTGGGGGGCTCCCTTCGGACGCGACTAAAGCTGCCATCCGCTTCGTTGCGCGAGCTTGCAATAGG
>JAIZWN010000503.1 GCA_020443945.1 Candidatus Thiosymbion ectosymbiont of Robbea hypermnestra
GAGTCAAGTTGGTGCGCTGCACAAAAACAGTTCTGTCTCTTGTTGGGCGGGAATCGCAAATTCTTTGAACCACGGAGGCAGACACGGATAGACACAGATCACAATCCGTGTCTATCCGTGGTTCTTCGGTGCGGTTGGTCACGCCTCGTGGTCTTAAGGCAAAGTCTCGCTAGGGATGGCAAGTGGATTTATCCCGTCGGTTCCGTACCCGCAATTTCAAGCAAAGCGGGGGCGGGTCCAAGGGAGGGATAAGCGAGCTGGAGTGGTTGGGGATTGCGGTAGATCTTCAGGTCCGGTAGGGCGGTCGGCAATCCAGCTCGACCTCTACCAGCTGAGAATCTGCGCTTCGCGGCTCTGAGGGGGTGGCCCGAAGGTCGGTATGACCTGGGGCCTTACTTCCGAGGAGAATTTGGTCGCGGGGGAAGGATTTGAACCTCCGACCTTCGGGTTATGAGCCCGACGAGCTGCCTGACTGCTCCACCCCGCACTGAATATTATGCAGTCCGATGATTTCGAATGCAACCCCCAATTTTCGCGGCCGTTCAGGCCCGCCTCCGGGAGATTGTCTTGTCAGAGCGCCTTGAAAAATTCAAGGCGCCCGTGCGGGGTAGGGATGCCCCGCTATTTTTCACTGGTCCCCTTAAGTGTATTGCCAAGAAAACAAGAAGCTGACACAGTGTTTCCCGGACGGGTGCTCCGCATGGCCAGGGATGTGTGCCTGTGTCTTTGTGGTTTTCTTCTGAAACGGTGCTGGATCGATGAAGCCGATAACCAACCCGGCGATGGGTCGCTGGCTCTGGCTTTCCGCGTTGGTCGTCGGGCTCGACCAGGTGACCAAGTGGTTGGCGGAGGGTATGCTGGACCCCTATCGCCCCCTGCCCTTGGTTCCGTTGCTCAATCTGACCCTGATGTATAACGAGGGGGCGGCTTTCAGCTTCCTGGCGGATGCCGGGGGTTGGCAGCGCTGGTTTTTCGCCGGTTTTGCTCTCGTGATGTCGGTGGTGCTGGTGATCTGGTTGTTGCGGCTGGGGTCCCGCGAGTATTTCACGGCGGCGGCCCTTTCCCTGCTCGTCGGTGGGGCGGTGGGAAATCTGATCGACCGCGTGCTTACGGGGCGTGTGGTCGATTTCATCGATTTTTATGTGGGCAATTGGCATTGGCCGGCGTTCAATGTGGCCGACAGCGCCATCACCCTGGGGGTGGGTTTGCTGCTTCTCGGCAGTTTCCGGGAAGGGCGGGGGCGTTAGTTACGCGCAGCCGTATCAGGCGGGTGAAGGGCGGCCGTCATCTCCAACGATCACGATAACGAGGAGGAGAACATGAAGAAGATCTTGACCGCCGGGTTGCCGTTCATGGTCCTGAGCGGCCTGTTTCCGGAGGTCGTGTCGGCCTCCGCCGGCGGCGGGGAACGCCTCGATCTCACCCTCCATCCCGTGGGTTTCGTGGCCTTGGCGGTTTTCACCCTAGCCTATGGTCTGGTGATGGCCGAGGAGTTTACCCACCTGCGCAAGTCCAAGCCGGTGCTGCTGGCGGCCGGTATCATCTGGGCCATGATCGCGGCCGTCTACGCCAGCCATGATTTGCCGCACGCCGCGGAACAGGCCGTTCGGCACAATATTCTGGAGTATTCCGAGCTCTTTTTGTTTCTGCTCGTGGCCATGACCTATATCAATTCCCTGGACGAGCGGCGGGTGTTCGATGCCCTGCGCTCCTGGCTGGTGCGTTCCGGGTTTTCCTACCGCCAGCTCTTCTGGCTGACGGGGGTGCTCGCCTTTTTTATCTCGCCGGTAGCCGATAATCTGACGACCGCCTTGCTCATGTGCGCGGTGGTATTGGCGGTGGGCCGGGAAAATCCGCGCTTCGTCGCCATTGCCTGCATCAATATCGTGGTGGCGGCCAACGCCGGCGGGGCCTTCAGCCCCTTCGGCGATATCACCACGCTGATGGTGTGGCAGAAGGGGATCGTCGATTTCCAGACCTTTTTCCTGTTGTTTTCTCCCTCCGTGGTCAACTGGGTCGTCCCGGCGGCTATCATGCACTTCTGGGTGCCCGCCGAACAGCCTCGGGCTTCCGATGAAGTCGTGGTCATGAAACGGGGGGCCAAGCGGGTCATTTTCCTGTTTTTGTGCACCATCGCGACCGCCGTCAGTTTCCACAATTTCCTCCACCTGCCGCCCATGGTGGGCATGATGACCGGCCTGGCGTACCTCAAGCTGTTCGGGTATTACCTGAAAAAGACCTTCGAGCAGGAAAAGAACGATCACAATCAGCCCGATATCGGCGATATGTTCCCCTTCGATATCTTCAAGAATCTCGCCCGTTCCGAATGGGATACCCTGATGTTTTTCTATGGGGTCATTCTCTGTGTCGGCGGCCTGGGTTTCATCGGTTATCTGGGGCTCGCGTCGCAGGTGATGTATGTGGAATGGGGAGCCACCCCGGCCAATGTGATGGTGGGTATTCTGTCCGCGATCGTGGACAATATTCCGGTGATGTTCGCGGTGCTGACGATGCAGCCCGATATGTCCATGGGGCAGTGGTTGCTGGTGACCCTCACCGCCGGTGTGGGCGGCAGTATGCTCTCTATCGGCTCGGCCGCCGGCGTAGCCCTGATGGGTCAGGCCCGGGGCATGTATACCTTCTTCGGTCATCTCCGATGGACGCCGGTTATCGCCCTCGGATACGCGGCCAGTATTCTGGTCCATTTCTGGGTCAACGCCGGTCAGTTTTCGCTGCCGGCGCTGGTCCCTTAGGTCGCGAAACCGCCGGACAACCGAGTGAGACCCTGGCGATGAAACGGCCGGACGATAAGGGTCCACGTCATGGGCGCACCTGAGCTCGCCATCTCGCGGGAGGAGATCGATGCCGCGCTCTTTAATCTGGACGGCGTCGTCACCCGCATCGCCAGGCTCCAGACCAGCGCCTGGAAGCGCCTGTTCGATGCCTATCTGCGCGAACGTTCCTCCCGGGAGGGCGAGGATTACAGGTACTTCGATATCCTCCACGATTACCGTCGCTATGTGGATGGCAGGCCCCGTTACCAGGCCGTAAAGCATTTTCTTCTGGCCCGCCATATCGATTTGCCGCGGGGGGACCCCGACGATCCGCCGGACCGTGAGACCATTTGCGGCCTTGGCAACCGCAAGAATTTGATCTTCAACCAGATCGTCGAGGAGGAGGGCGTGGCGGTTTACGGCTGCGCCATTGCCCTGATTCACCGCCTGCGCAAGGCAGGCATCAAGACGGCCGTGGTCTCCGCGAGCAAGCATTGCGATCTGGTCCTGAACCGGGCCGGAGTTATCGATCTGTTTGATACGCGCATCGACGGCACGGAGGCCGAGCGGCTCGATCTGGATAGCAAGCCGGACCCGGATATTTTTCTGGAGGTAGCGCGCCGCCTGGACGTGGCCCCGGCCAGGACGGTGGTGTTCGAGGATACCGTCATCGGGATCACCGCCGGTAAGCGCGGTCGTTTCCGCCTCGTGATCGGCGTCGACCGCGGGGGGTGGGAACAGAAGATGTGGGGGCAGGGGGCGGATTTCGTCGTCCGGGATCTCTGCCGGGTCGATGTGGAAGGCTCCGATGCCGGTGCCGGGTCTTCCTTTCCCCGACCCTTGACGGATATGACCTGGATCTCGCAGCAGCTCGCGGGAAAACGCCCGGCGCTGTTTTTGAATTATGGCGGGACCCTGGCGCCGTCCGTCCGCGATCCCTTGGAGCAATCCCGGTTCACCGAGGACATGCGCCGGATTCTGGGGCGCGCCGCCCAGGTGGCGCAGGTGGTTGTGGTCAGTGGTCGCGATCGCGAGGAGGTATCCCGGCTGGTGGGGCTCCAGGAGATCGTTTACGCGGGAAGTCACGGCCTGGAGATCCAGGGCCCGGGGTTTCACCTGGAGCTGCCGGAGGGCATCGATGCCCTGGACGATCTGGACCGGGTGACGGGGGAGCTGACGGCGGCCTTGAGAGGCATTCCGGGCGCGTATCTGACGCGCAAGCGGTTCGCCATTGTGGTGCATTACTACCGGATGACCGGCAGGGACCTGGACCGGGTGGAATCCGCCGTCGCGCAGGTGCGGGGGCGCTTTCCGCGGCTGCATCAGACCGGCGGCAAAGAGGTGATCGAGCTGCTGCCGGATATCGACTGGAACAAGGGTCGGGCCGTGCGCTGGTTGTTATCCGAGCTGGGCCTGGACGGCCCGGAGGTGTTCCCTATCTATGTGGGCGACGATGTGACGGACGAGGACGCCTTTCGCGCCATGCGCGGTCGCGGCCTGGGGATCCTGGTATCGGACCAGGCGCAACCCAGCGCCGCCCTCTACCGGATGCGCGACATCGATCATGTGGCCGAATTGCTGAGACACCTGGTCGAACAGGGCGACCGCGGGATCAGCGCCGAAGGCGGGATGCGCTGTGCTTCCCCGCCCTACGGTTCCTCTACTGCGGGTAACTCGCGGGGGATGCGGTAAGCCTAGGGGACGTTCTCGATTCTCACACAAAGACACCAAGCCACAAAGGGATCGTGGGTCATGGGTAAGGTGCCCGTTGGCCGTCATTCCGGCTGGGAAGCCGAAATCTGCCGGCGCCAGGGATGGCAAGTCACAGGAACCTGTGAGGTCCAACTTTTGCGCCCTCTCCGCAGAGGCCCGGAACCACACGGCTCTCGATTGGAGGCCTCGGGTCGCCGTCCCTGGCCGCTGGATTCCGGGGTCCCACCCGGAATGACGGTGCGGTGCCACCGGCAACGCCAAGAGCCCGCGTAGGGCTGTATTGAGCATGGGAAAACAACCCCTGATCCGCGGATGACGCGGATTCTCACGGATTGTTGCGTTTTTGATTCTCTTTATCCGCGAAAATCCGCGTAATCTGCGGATTTGAACGCGATTGGCGTTCATTTGCGGCAAAAAGCATCTGTCCGCGGATCAGGCGCCGCGCGTTCCGACGGCGCGTGTGTCGCCGCGGCAAGGGCGGTGCCTGGCGCACGCGCCTGACCCGCCCTATCGGCTCATACCCGGTTGGTATTGTTCTGAGAACGCCCCCTGGCGTCCTATCCGACTTCTACCAGGCTCGGGGTGTAGTCTTCCGGGGGTTGGAAGCCGAGGAGCCGGATGCAGGTGGCCGCCAGGTTGGCGATGCCGGGGTCCGCTACCTGGGCGAGACGGGCGCGGGAGGCGTCGGTGGGGTCGTAGATGATGGCCGGCACCGGGTTGAGGGAGTGCGCCGTCTTGGGCAGGAAGTTACCGTCGGCGTCCCGCTTGAGCTGGCCGGTCTTTTTGTCCACCTCGTACATGTCGTCGGAGTTGCCGTGGTCCGCCGAGAAGACCGCGATGCCCTTGGCCTTTTCGACCGCTTCCATGATGCGGCCGATGCCTTGGTCCACGGCCGCGATGGCGATTTTGACGGCATCGGTCACCCCCGTGTGGCCGACCATGTCGCCGTTGGGGTAGTTCAGGCGGATGAAGCGGTATTCGCCGCGTTCGATGGCCTCGACTACGGCGTCGGTGATTTCGGTGGCCTTCATCCTGGGCGCTTCCTCGAAGGGGCAGACGTCCGAGGGGATCTCCCGCCAGGTTTCGGTGGCGAATTTGCCCGAGTTGTTGCCGTTGAAGAAGTAGGTGACGTGGCCGTACTTCTGGGTTTCGGAGATGGCGAATTGCTTGATTCCGGCGTTGGAGAGGTATTGGCTCATGGTGCGGTCGATGGCCGGTGGGGATACCAGGTACTTTTCCGGTACGCACAGGTCGCCGTCGTATTGCATCATGCCGGCGTAGAGCACCTTCGGCTTCGGGCCGCGGTCGAACTCGCTCAGCGTCTCGGCCTCGAAGGCCTTGGTGATTTCCAGGGAGCGGTCGCCGCGGAAGTTGAAGAAGACGACGCTGTCTCCCTCCAGGATCGGCCCCACGGGGGCGCCGTCCCGTTCGATGACGAAGGCCGGCAGGTCCTGGTCGAGGATGCCCGGCCGCTCCTTGCGGAAGGTTTCCACCGCCTCGGTCATGGTTGCGAACAGCCGGCCCTGGCCTTTGACGTGGGTGCTCCAGCCGCGTTCGACCATGCTCCAGTTGGCGTTATAGCGGTCCATGGTGATGTGCATGCGACCGCCGCCGGACGCCACGCAGTAGTCCACGGCACCGTCGGCGTTGATGCCTTCCAGAAATTTGTCGAAGCGCTCCACGTATTCCAGCACGGAGGTGGGGGGCACATCGCGGCCGTCGATCAGGGGGTGGATGCGGGCCTTTGTGACCCCTTCCGATTTGGCCCGGGTCAACAGGGCCTCCAGGTGGTTGAGGTTGGAGTGCACGTTGCCGTCCGAGAACAGGCCGATGAAGTGCAGCGCCGATGGTTTGTCCTTGACGTTCGCCACCAGCTCTTTCCAGATCGGGCCCTCGAACAGGGAGCCGGAGGCGATGGCCTGATCGACCAGGGCCGCGCCCTGGGAGAATACCCGGCCGCAGCCGATGGCATTGTGACCGACCTCGGAGTTCCCCATGTCGCTGTCGTCCGGCAGGCCGACTGCGGTTCCGTGGGCCTTGATTTCGGTGTAGATCGCGTTTGCGCGCAGCCAGTCCAGATTGGGGGTCTGGGCGATCTCGACGAAGTCGCTTTCCGGATATTTGCCGATGCCGACCCCGTCCATGACGACCAGCACCAGCGGCCCTTCCGGTCCGCCGAAGGCGGTGCTTTTTTTCAGTTCTTCCATCTCGGTTTTCCTCGCTACAGGCTTTGAGAATCGGGTTGGATGAGGGCATGTCTCAGGGTAATCCGGTACCCCTAAGCCGCCGACGCGGCGGCGGGAAGGGGGCTTGCCGTTTCTCCCGCGGCCGGGTGTGGGTCCGGGATCGGCGTCGGGCGGCAAGTTTGCAGGATATGGTTCCCGACGCCGAGGGCCGCAAGTCGGTCCGTCAGAGGTTGGAGGTCTTCCGGGTCGCGCCAGTGTGGCGGGACCGTGGTTCTCACTTGCAGCGCGATTCCCGCTTCGAGCAGCAGCGCCAGGCTTTCCCAGGCCCGTGCGCCGGAATCCGGCGCCCCGGTGATGGTCGGATAATCCGCGGGTAATGTCTTGATGTCCAGTCCCACCCAGTCGAGGAGGGGCAACAGGCGGCGCAGGCGGTCGGGGTAGGGGCCGGCGGTGTGCAGGCCGATCTTGAAGCCCATTGCCTTGGCCTCCCGCATGGCCGCCGGTAGGGCGGCTTGCAGCGTCGGCTCCCCGCCGCTGAAGACCAGGGCGTCCAGCAATCCGACGCGCCCCCGCAGGAAGGCGCGCACCTGGGACCAGGGGATCCGCTCCCGGCCCTCCGGCGACAGCAGGTGGGTATTGTGGCAGTAACGGCAGCGCCAGGGGCAGCCCTGACAGAAGATCACCGCCGCCAGCTCCCCGGGATAGTCGAGGGTGGTCAGGGGGGTGAGCCCGCCGATGCGCAACGATTGGACCAGGGGTGTCATGGAGGATTCAGCCGCAAATACACGGAAAGTTTAGCCGCAAATGAACGCAAATCGGTCGCAAAAGCCCGCGTAGGGCGGGAATCGCAAATTCTTTAAACCACGGAGACAGACACCGATAAACACAGATCACAACCCGTGTTTATCCGTGTCTGCCTCCGTGGTTCAAAGCACGGTAGGATGGGTAGGGCGGGATTGAGCATGGGAAAATAACCCCTGATCCGCGGATTTAAAAACGATTTGCGTTGATTGGCGGCAAAAAATGGTTCCCGGGTATCAGTCCGCGTAGAGCGAGATAGTGTAGCGTATCCCGCCCTACGGTCCTCAAGCCATGCCGCGCGGTCCAGGTTATCCCCGGTCCTACCAGGCTGGCTACGGCCTAAAGCCCCTCGCGTTAAGAAAGGCGTCGCGTTGCCTGTCCGCATCCCTCTGCTCGGCGTGCTGACCACCGTCGAGCTCGATAATCAAGTTCTTCCGCAAACAGACGAAATCGACGAGGTATCTACCAATAGGTTGTTGACGCCTGAATTTCAGGTCTTGAAATCGGTGGGCACGAAGATGGGTCCAGAGCCTGCGTTCTCTCGTTCCCATGCTCCGGCGTGGGAACGCAATCGGGCCGCTCCAGCGGCCAGGATTTCAGGACGCTGGAGCGTC
>JAIZWN010000504.1 GCA_020443945.1 Candidatus Thiosymbion ectosymbiont of Robbea hypermnestra
GAGGAGGCCAAGACCATGAGCCGATTTGCCGAGCGCTTCCGTGAGGAGGGTATGCAGAAAGGTGTGCAACAAGGCATGCAGCAAGGCATGCAGCAAGGCATGCAGCAAGGCATGCAGCAGGGTAAGCACCAAGGCGAAGCCTTAATGTTGGGGCGCCAGCTGCGCCTGAAGTTCGGTGAATTACCGGACGGGGTACAACAACGTATCGAGCAGGCCAACGAGCCTACCCTGCTGA
>JAIZWN010000505.1 GCA_020443945.1 Candidatus Thiosymbion ectosymbiont of Robbea hypermnestra
AATTCTCACACAAAGACACCAAGCCACAAAGGGATCGTGGGTCATGGGTAAGGCGCCCGTTGGCCGTCATTCCGGCAATCCCTGCCGGCATGACGGACTGTCCCCTCACCGTCGCTCCGGGTGGGACCCCGGAGCCTGTCGCCATCCCGCTTCTTTCGACTGATTTGCGTTCATTTGCGGCAAAAATAGGGGGTCTTTACGCGGCGGGTCCGCGCTGTACTAGAGTAGAGTCCGCTGTGCGGACCGTTCGGATGTTGCCGTCGTTTAATCTTCGTGGTTCTTGTTTCCAGTAGTTGCGCGCAGCTGTACTAAGCTTTCCCTCGTATAAGGTCCGCTCGGCGGACCTTTTGCTCTATCGGCAGGTTCCGGCGCCCGATCTCGGTCGAATTCAGGCGCCGGAGCAGGGATAGCCCCAGAGCCCCCCACATCGACCCCTCACCTCGGTTCCCACGCCCATGTCGGAGTTCGCCAAAGAAGTTCTGCCCGTCAATCTGGAAGACGAGATGCGCAAGTCATACCTGGATTACGCCATGAGCGTAATCGTAGGCAGGGCGCTGCCGGACGTGCGCGACGGGCTCAAGCCGGTTCATCGCCGCGTGCTCTACGCCATGAGCGAGCTGGGCAACGACTGGAACAAGCCCTACAAGAAATCCGCGCGGGTGGTGGGCGATGTCATCGGTAAATATCACCCCCACGGCGATACCGCGGTCTACGACACCATCGTGCGCATGGCCCAGCCCTTCTCCATGCGCTATATGCTGGTGGACGGGCAGGGCAACTTCGGCTCGGTGGACGGGGACGCCCCGGCGGCCATGCGTTACACCGAGGTGCGCATGGCGCGCATCGCGCACACTTTGCTCGACGACCTGGACAAGGAGACGGTCGATTTCGTCCCCAACTACGACGGCTCGGAGCAGGAGCCGGTGGTCCTGGCGGCGCGCTTTCCCAACCTGCTGGTCAACGGCTCGGCGGGGATCGCGGTGGGCATGGCGACCAATATCCCGCCGCACAATCTGAACGAGATCGTCGACGCCTGTCTGGCCATCATCGACGATCCACAGATCAGTGTAGACGCCCTCATGGCGCATGTCCCCAGCCCGGATTTCCCCACCGCCGGCCTCATCAACGGGGTACGCGGCATCCGCGCCGCCTACCGCACCGGCCGCGGGCGCATCCATCTGCGCGCCCGGACCCACATGGAGACCGAGAAGCGTAGCGGGCGCGAGGCCATCGTCGTCACCGAGCTCCCGTACCAGGTGAACAAGGCACGCATGCAGGAGCGCATCGGGGAGCTGTTGAAGGAGAAGAAGCTGGAGGGAATCGCCGAGCTGCGGGACGAATCCGACAAGGACGGCATGCGCGTGGTCATCGAGATCAAGCGGGATCACTACCCGGACGTAGTGCTCAACAACCTCTACCAGCACAGTCAGCTGCAGACGGTCTTCGGCATCAACATGGTGGCCCTGGTGGACGGCCAACCGCGGCTGCTCAATCTCAAGCAGATGCTGGAGTACTTCCTGCGCCACCGCCGGGAGGTCGTGGTCCGGCGCACCCTGTTCGAGCTGCGCAAGGCCCGGGGCCGTGCCCATGTGCTGGAAGGACTCGCGGTGGCCCTGGCCAATATCGACGAGGTCATCGCCCTCATCCGCGCCTCCGGCAGTCCCGCGGAGGCCAGGGCGGGACTCCTGGCGCGGGTGTGGCGGCCGGGAGCCGTGTCCGCCATGCTGGAGCGGGCCGGAGCCGACCAGACCAAGCCGGACGACCTGGCCCAGGGCCTGGGACTCGGCGCGGACGGCTACCGCCTGAGCGAGCACCAGGCCCAAGCCATCCTGGATCTGCGCCTGCACCGCCTCACCGGCCTGGAGCAGGACAAGATCATCGCCGAATTCGAGGAGATTCTCGGCAAGATCGCGGACCTGCTCGCGATCCTGTCCGGCCCCGACCGTCTGATGCAGGTGATCCGCGAGGAGCTCGAGGCCATCCGCGACCAGTACGGGGACGCCCGCCGTACCGAGCTCCTCACCGACCACATGGACCTCACCCTCGAAGACCTGATCGCCCCGGAAGACGTGGTGGTCACCCTCTCCCACGCCGGCTATGCCAAGGCCCAACCGGTCAGCCAATACCAGGCCCAGCGCCGGGGGGGCAAGGGCCGCTCCGCCGCCGCCACCAAGAACGAGGACTTCATCGACAAACTCTTCGTCGCCAACTCCCACGACACCGTGCTCTGCTTCTCCAGCCGCGGGAAGGTCTATTGGCTCAAGGTCTACGAGCTGCCCCAATCGGGGCGCGCCGCGCGCGGGCGGCCCATGATCAACCTGCTGCCGTCGCTGGAGCAGGGCGAGCGCATCAGCGCCGTATTGCCCGTCCACGAGTACGAGGAAAACCACTTCATCTTCATGGCCACCAGCGCCGGCGCCGTCAAAAAGACGCCGCTGAAGGACTTCTCCCGTCCCCTGTCGCGCGGCATCATCGCCGTCGACCTGCGGCAGGACGAATACCTGGTGGACGTGGCCGTCACCGACGGCCAACGGGACATCATGCTCTTCACCTCGGCGGGCAAGGCGGTGCGCTTCAAGGAAACCGCCGTCCGGGCCATGGGCCGCACCGCCCACGGCGTGCGTGGGGTTGTCCTGGAGCCCGGACAGCGCGTCATCTCCATGCTGGTGGCCGAGCCGGGAACCCTGCTGACCGTCACCGAGAACGGCTACGGCAAGCGCACCGAAATCCGGGACTTCCCGACCAAGGGCCGGGGCACCAAGGGCGTAGTCTCCATCAGCACCTCCGAGCGCAACGGGGACCAGATCGGCGCCGTGCTGGTGCTGCCGGGGGACGAAATCATGCTCATCACCGAGGGCGGCACCCTGGTGCGCATGGCGGTGGACGAAATCCCCGTACTGGGCCGCAATACCCAGGGCGTGAAGCTCATCAGCCTCGCCGAAGGCGGCCGCCTCGCCGGCGTAGAGCGCATCCTGGCCCTCGACGGCAACGGCGCGGACACCGATAATGAATCGGAAGCCGAATGAGTTTGTTTTGATTGACAGAAATATAGGTTGGGGTGAGCTTGCAAACCCCAACAAATCGCTCTGTCGAGCCAAAGCCGTTGGGGTTCGTCGCCCCTGCCGGGGCGACCTCACACCAACCTACACGGGCTTTCTATCATGATGGCAAAGGACATCATCAGCCGCGGTCTGCTCAAACGGCTGACCACCGATTTCGCCCGCCACCTCTTGGGGCTCGATGCCCGGACCCTCGAACTCCTGGAGACCCAGAATCAGCGGATCGAAGATCGCCGGGCGGATCTGGTCGCCCGTATGCGCAGAGCCGACGG
>JAIZWN010000506.1 GCA_020443945.1 Candidatus Thiosymbion ectosymbiont of Robbea hypermnestra
TCAGCGGTGGTGCCGTCACTTTGTTGTCTTTGGGTATATACACTGAATCCCGGAAACAACAAAGTTAGAACACTACCCATCGTTCGATTGCCTCGGATCGCGTTCGAGGGGTTGGCCGCACTGCCGGCAGCGATAGGTTTGCCCGGATCGGACGCGATTGTGTCGGATGCTGGTCAGCCGGTGGGTGCGACAAGCGCAACGGTAGTCGTAGCGGCGCAGATGTCGGGTTTGCAGGCCGTCTATGTCATAGTCGTGACACCGTTCGGGCGGTGCGCCGAAGATGGCCATGACGGTGCGCCACTGGCGCCCGTGGGGTGAAATGCGGGGTCCGAACAGGCTATAGGCCACCAGGTGAGCCGTCTCGTGAGGAACCGTTTGGGCCAGGAACGCCCGCGGGTGGCGTTCCAGTAATTGCGCATTGTAGCGGATCAGGTAGCCGTCCTGGTTGGTGACGCGCGCCTGTCCGGCGTTCTTTCCGCGTAAATCGAAGCGGACCTTCGGGGTTGCCAGCGCGGCGCCGAAATGCCGCGCCGCCAGCGCAAGCAGCTTGTTGGTCAGCCGCTCCGCCCGGTACTGCAAGTCGCTGCCGGCCTTGGATACTGCCTTCGATGCCATTACAGGGTCCGCCGTCTGCTCGATCCGCGTATCTTACCGGAGGTCGTCGTTCCGGTGGGATTCGCGGTCCGCCAATGGTTCGTTCCTTGCTCATGGTCGAGCGAAGGGGTAAACTTCGGGGAAGTTAAGGAAGTTTCGATGCCCGCTGTCGCTGGAGCCCCGTGATCGGGGCTTTTTTTGGTTTCCAGTCGGCGGGGGTTGCCGAGGATCCGCGCGGCGGGAGTCCTCTGCTGAAGTGGGCCTTGTGCCCATTTTTTGTTTGTGGCGAAAGAGATGCGGCACCCGGAAAGCGAGCTGACGAGTCTGGTGCGGTCGGTGGTGGAGCCGATGGGCTACGAGCTGGTGGGCGTCGATTATTTCCAACGCGGCAGGCGGGGCGCGGTGCTGCGGGTTTACATCGACTATCCGGGCGATGCCGGGAGTGATGCCGGGAGCCGGGGTATCACGCTGGATGATTGCGGCCGGGTCAGTCATCAATTGAGTGGCGTGCTCGATGTACAGGACCCGATTGCCGGGCACTATGATCTGGAGGTTTCTTCTCCGGGCCTGGATCGACCCCTGTTCACGGCCGAGCATTTCGATCGCTTTCGGGGCCGGAAGGTGCGTGTCAGGCTGACGGCCAAGCTCGATGAGCGGCGCAATCTCGAGGGGGAGATCGCCGGCAGGGAACAGGAGCGGGTGGTACTCCGGGTGGATGGCGAGAGCCGGGAGATTCCCCTGGCGATGATCGAGTCCGCGCGCCTGGTACCCCATGTCACTTGATCTGGCAGGCTCAGCGCGGCGAGAAGCGGCCGGATGCAAGACGCGCGCGTGCGGCAATAGCCGGTCTTGTCTTGCAAGCTCGCGCAACGAGGCAGATGGCCGCTTCCCGTCGCGCCCGAAGGGAGCCCCCAAACGCGCCAAGGCGGTGCTCCGGCGTTTGACAAGAGAACCTGATCTCTCGCCTTGGCGCGTTTGGGAGGGCTCTGAGGGTGCCGAATGCAAGTGACATGGGGTACTCGTGCCTGAACTTCAGAGTCGGGAATGTGGAATGAGCAAAGAAATCCTATTGGTGATCGAGGCCGTTTCAAACGAGAAGGAGGTGCCGCGGGAGGTCATCTTCGAGGCCATGGAGGCGGCATTGGCGTCCGCTACCCGCAAGAAGGCCGCCGGCGATATCGATGCCAGGGTCGCCATCGACCGCGAGAGCGGTGACTACAGTACCTTCCGGCGGTGGGAGGTGATGGAGGACCCGGAGGAAGGGGCAGCGGGTCCAGAGGCGCCGGAGCGCCAGCTGACCCTGACGGAGGCCCGGGAACGGGAGCCGTCCGTCGAGGTGGGCGGTTTCGTCGAGGAGCCCATGGAGTCGATCCTCTTCGGGCGGATCGCGGCGCAGACGGCCAAGCAGGTGATCGTGCAGAAGGTCCGGGAGGCCGAGCGCGCCAAGGTGGTCGAGGCCTATCGGGACCGCGAGGGGGAGCTGGTGATGGGGGTGGTCAAGAAGGCCGACCGCAGCACCATCCTGCTCGATCTGGGCGGCCACGCGGAGGCTTTGGTGCCGCGCGAGCATGTCATTCCCCGGGAGTCGGTGCGTCCCGGCGACCGGTTACGCGCCTATCTCTACGAGGTCCGCTCCGAGGCCAAGGGACCGCAGCTCTTCGTGAGCCGCACGGCCCCGGAACTGATCATCGAGCTGTTCAGGCTGGAGGTCCCGGAGGTGGGCGAGGGCCTGATCGAGATTCTCGCCGCGGCGCGAGACCCAGGCTCCCGCGCCAAGATCGCGGTACGCGCCGCCGACCCGCGCATCGATCCGGTGGGGGCCTGCGTCGGGATGCGCGGCTCGCGCGTGCAGGCGGTATCCAACGAGCTCAGCGGCGAGCGGGTCGATATTATCCTGTGGAACGACAATCCGGCGCAGTTCGTCATCAATGCCATGTCCCCGGCGGACGTGGTCTCCATCGTCGTCGACGAGGAGGCACGCAGCATGGACGTGGCGGTGAAGGAGGATAACCTCTCCCAGGCCATCGGTCGCGGTGGTCAGAATGTGCGTCTTGCCAGCCAGCTGACCGGCTGGGAGCTCGACGTGATGAACGAGGAGGCCGCCGCCACCAAGAGCGAGCAGGAGGCCGGACGCCTGGTGGAGAGCTTCATGGAGCAGCTGCGCATCGACGAGGACGTGGCGACCGTGCTGGTGGAAGAGGGTTTCTCGACGGTCGACGAGATCGCCTACGTGCCCATCTCGGAAATGACGGCCATCCGGGGATTCGACGATGAGCTGGTTACCCTGCTGCGGGATCGGGCCAAGGATGTGCTCCTGACCCGCGCCATTGTCAGCGAGGAAAGCCTGGCCCGTGAGCCGGCGCAGGACCTGCTGGCGCTGGAGGGGATGGACGAAACCCTGGCCCTCGGTCTGGCCCGCAACGGCGTGGTCACGATGGAGGAGCTGGCCGAGCAGTCGCTGGACGAGCTCGTAGAGATGGTAGATATCGACGCGGAGCGTGCGGCCGCGTTGATCATGAAGGCGCGCGAACCCTGGTTTGCCGAGGCGGAGCAGGAGTAGTGCGGGAGGGCATGCGGATGAGTGAAGTGACTGTCAACCAGCTGGCCGGCACGGTAGGAATCCCGGTAGAGCGTCTCCTCGCGCAGCTGCATGAGGCGGGCATCACGGCCCCTGACGGCGAGGCCAGACTGACCGAGCAGGAAAAGGTTCAGCTGCTGGGGTATCTGCGCCGCAGTCACGGCAAGGTCGAGAGCGACGGGGGAACGGCGCCGAACCAGGTTACCCTCAAGCGCAAATCGGTCAGCGAGCTGCGCCAGCCCACGCCCAGCGGACGTGCCGGCAGTGGCGGCATCCGGGCGGCCACGGCCCCGCGGGCCAAGACGGTCAGCGTCGAGGTGCGGCGTAAGCGCACCTACGTCAAGCGCGGCGTCCCGGAGGCGAACGACCAGGCAACCACCGAGCAGACCCATTCCGCTCTCCCGGTCGAGGAGCACGAACCCGCCAGCACCCCGGTGGGTCGGCGCTCCGAGCTACAGGCACGACGGGCGGAAGAAGACGCCAAACGCCTGGCGGAACAAGAAACTCGCGAACGCAAGGCCAGAGAAGAAGCCGCCCTTCGCCGATCCGAGGAAGAGGCCAAGCGCCGGGCCGACGACGAAACGCATCGCGAAACGGCGCCGCGGGAAGCGGCCGGACCGGCGGCGTCTCCCGGACCGGCCGCAAAGCCCGAGCGGGACGGCGCCGGGGCCAAGCCGGCGAAGGCCAAGGAGCGCAAGCAGGGAAAACGCCCCACCGAGCCGTCCGAAAAGGAAAAATCCATCAAAAAGGCCGGGCGTAAGGATTCGTTGCGGACCCGCGAGCTGCCGCCGGAAGTCGAATACGAAGAGGCGATCAAGGACGAGCCCCCCATGACGACCGAGCGACGGCCGCGACGGAAAAAGAAGGCCGCCAAGCCCCAGCTGCAAGACAAACATGGCTTCCAACGGCCCACCGCCCCCATGGTCCGCGAAGTGGAGATCCCCGAGGCGATCTCCGTCGTCGAGCTGGCCGGTCGCATGTCGGTAAAGTCCGGCGATGTCATCAAGGTCCTGTTCAAGCAAGGCATGCCGGTCACGATCAACCAGATATTGGACAGCGATACCGCCACCATCGTAGTCGAAGAGATGGGACACAAGGCCGTCAAGGCCGAGACCAGGGACATCGAGGACGCCATGATGCGGCAGGTCGTAGAGCAGACCGAACAGCTCCAGCGAACGGCAAGACCCCCGGTGGTCACCATCATGGGACACGTCGATCACGGCAAGACCTCCCTGCTCGACCATATCCGCCGGACGCGCGTCGCCGACGGCGAGGCCGGCGGCATCACCCAACACATCGGCGCCTACCATGTGGAGACCGGTCGCGGCACGCTCTCCTTCCTGGACACCCCCGGCCACGCCGCCTTTTCAGCCATGCGCGCCCGGGGCGCCCAGGTCACGGACATCGTCGTCCTGGTGGTGGCGGCGGACGACGGCGTCATGCCGCAAACCATCGAATCCATCCAACACGCGCGCGCGGCCGGCGTTCCCCTGCTGGTCGCGGTCAACAAAATCGACAAGCCGGAGGCAAACCCGGATCGGGTCATGCAGGAGCTCTCCCAACAGGAAGTAGTCCCCGAGGAATGGGGCGGGGAAACCATGGTCGTCAAGGTCTCCGCCAAAAGCGGCGAGGGCATCGACGAGCTGCTCGAAGCCCTGCTGCTCCAGGCGGAAGTGCTGGAGCTGGCGGCCCCGGAAACAGGGCCCGCCCGCGGGATCATCGTCGAATCCCGGCTCGACAAGGGACGCGGACCCGTAGCCACGGTGCTGGTCCAGGCCGGCACCCTGCGCCGGGGCGACCTGATCGTCAGCGGCACCGAATTCGGCCGCGTGCGGGCCATGTTCGACGAACAGGGACGGGACATAACCTCCGCCGGGCCCTCGATCCCGGTCCAGGTATTAGGGCTCTCCGGCACCCCCAACGCCGGGGACGACGTAGTGACGGTTACCGACGAAAAGCGGGCCCGTGAGGTCGCGGAGCTGCGCCGGGAGCGGGAACGTCGATCCAAGCTCGACGAGCAACGCGCCAGCCTGGATCAACTCTTCTCCCAATTCAAGGAAGGAGAGGCACAGGCAGTCAACATCGTCATCAAGGCGGACGTCCAGGGCAGCCTGGAGGCCCTGCGGGACAGCCTGCGCAAACTCTCCACCGACGAGGTCAAGGTCGCCATCGTCGCCTCGGGAGTGGGAGGGCTGACCGAATCCGACGCCAACCTGGCCGTGACCTCCAACGCCATCCTGCTCGGCTTCAACGTCCGGGCCGACACCTCCGCCCGGCGGATCATCGAGGAAAAGGGCCTGGACCTGCGCTACTACAGCGTCATCTACGAACTCATCGACGACGTCAAAAAGGCCCTCTCCGGGCTCCTGAGCCCCGAAGTCACCGAATCCATCGTCGGTCTCGCCGAAGTGCGGAACGTCTTTCGCTCCTCCAAATTCGGCGCCATCGCCGGCTGCATGGTCGCCGAGGGCCTCATCAAACGCAACAACCCCATCCGCGTACTGCGGGGCAACGTCGTCATCTACGAAGGCGCCCTGGAATCCCTGCGCCGCTTCAAGGAAGACGTACCCGAAGTCAAGGCCGGCACCGAATGCGGCATCGGCGTCAAAAACTACAACGACGTCCAGGTCGGCGACCAGATCGAAGTCTTCGAGCGCACCGAACGCGCGCGGGAACTCTAATCCGGCGGCCGGCACCTCACTTCCCTTAACTCGCGCAGGATGCGGTGGTAGGGTTGTAACTTTGTGATCTGTGATTTTGAATCCGCAGATTACGCAGATTCTCGCCGATGAAAAACGCAATCATCGGCGTAATCCGCGGACAACCATGACGGTAAGGGAAGGTCTCTACGCTGAATTCCGGAAACCACAAAGCTAAGACACCACCGATTTTTCTTCCTTTTGCTTCGTGTCACCACGCTACGGAGGTTCAGGATCGGTTCGGTCAAGCATTCAGTTAATCCTGCAAAATCCTGTCAATCCTGTCAATCCTGTCAATCCTGTCCGATTGGAACTTGGCGAGGAACCTTCAGAACACGATCAATACATTAGGACAGGATTCACAAGATTCTCTAGGATTAACAGGATTTTTCAATTCATCACAACACATCAGGCACTACCCGAATGACAACCCTTGATATCGGGAACATGAGCCTACCCGAGCGTCTTCGAACAATGGAAGCGCTCTGGGACTCCCTATCACATGACGACGCCCAAATCCCGTCCCCGGATTGGCACGGCGATACCCTTTCCGAAAGGAAGAAAAAAATCACCGAGGGAACCGCGCAATTCCTATCCATCAGGGAAATTTCACCTAAAAAAATCTCATGAGGGAGGATTAATTATGGGTAGTCCTAAAATCTGTAGGATGGGGCGCGAGACCACGCTAGGCTTTGCCTGTCCTATCATCCTATAGATCAC
>JAIZWN010000507.1 GCA_020443945.1 Candidatus Thiosymbion ectosymbiont of Robbea hypermnestra
TTCTCCTCTCAGCCGGCCTGTGGAACTTCAAAATAGCTTGAAAATCAGTCGGTTATCAACAGGTACAAGTCTATTATCAATTCTCACACAAAGACGCCAAGCCACAAATCGTAAGTCTTTGTTTTTTGATGAACAGTATGCCTAATATCATTACGATTGATCGAGATCACCTTATATTTAATAAAACTTGCGACCACCGGAAAATCCACATAGCTTAGTAAAGTATTATCCGTAAGGGTATCTTGAAAATTTCAAGGTACCCATGCGAGACAGGGATACCCCACCAGCTTCAATGGAGAATCGATTGAAAACAAAGCGCAGTCGAAATCTCGGTTTTGGCTCCGCGTGGTGAAAAATCCCATGGCGGGGATTATTCAAGGTTCCCTGTATTGGCAGTAGAAAGCGTTCATTTCGAGGATTGTATGATGTCAGAAATCGATCAAAAGCAACCCACCAACATTTCTCGCCGCCGCTTTCTATTCCAGATGGCTGCCGCGGGCGCAGGCGCGGCTGTCATTTCTCAACAAGCCATTTCCGCGACTCAGCTATTGACGCCGGTAGCGATCGACAATCCACTTGCCAACTATCCCAACCGGGATTGGGAAAAAACCTATCGGGACCTGTATCACTACGATTCCTCGTTCACCTTCCTGTGCGCGCCGAACGATACCCACAATTGCCTATTACGTGGCTATGTAAAAAACGGTGTCGTTACGCGCATTGCCCCCACTTACGGCTACCACAAAGCCAAAGATTTGGACGGCAATCAATCCACCCGACGTTGGGACCCGCGTTGCTGTCAAAAAGGTTTGGCTCTGGTCCGACGTTTTTACGGGGATCGCCGTTGCAAACGGCCCATGATCCGTAAAGGCTTCAAAGATTGGGTCGAGGCCGGTTTTCCGCGCGATCCCGAAACCGGAGCGGTCGACCAGAAATACCTGCAACGGGGACGGGATTCATGGGTGGGCGCCTCGTGGGACGAGGCCTTTGAATTGGCCGGTAGCGTCTTGATCGATATTGCCAGAACCTATAACGGGGAAGAAGGCCAAAAGAAGCTGTTGGCCCAAGGCTACGATCCGCTGATGGCGGAAGCTACCCAAGGGGCCGGTACGCAAACCTTGAAATTCCGGGGCGGTATGCCCCCACTCGGCATGACCCGCGTATTTGCTCAATACCGCGAAGCGAATGCGATGGCCTTATTGGACGACAAGCTTCGCGGCAAAGGCACGGATTCATTAGGCGGGCGTGGATTCGATAACTATAGCTGGCATACCGATCTACCACCGGGCCATCCGATGGTAACGGGCCAACAAACGGTCGATTTCGATCTCTGTAATGTGGAACATGCCAACTTACTCATTGCTTGGGGCATGAACTGGATTACCACCAAAATGCCGGATTCTCATTGGCTGACGGAAGCGAGAATGAAAGGCACCAAGGTAGTCGTCATTGCCGCTGAATATAGTGCTACCGCAAATAAAGCCGATGAAGTGCTGATTGTTCGTCCCGGCACGACCCCGGCCTTGGCGCTCGGTATCGCGCAGGTACTTATCAGCGAAAACCTATACGATGCCGCTTATGTCAAAGCCAATACCGACTTACCCCTGTTGGTACGGATGGATACCGGCGAAATGTTGCATGCCGGCGATGTCTTCAAAGACTATCGATTGGCTGAATTGGAAAACAATACCTTAGTTGTTCCGACCGGTGACAAAGGCCCGTCCATCCATCAGCAACAGGGCCCGGTATTGGATGAAAAACAACGGGCCGATTGGGGAGATTTCGTCTATTGGGATACCGACGAAAACAAACCTGTCGCCATGAATCGCGATCAAATCGGTAAGCATTTCTCCGGCAATCCTCGGCTAACCGGTGAGTTCGCGGTACCCTTGGTTTCCGGCGAAACGGTGCAATGTCGCACCGTGCTTGATGTCACCAAAGAAATGCTCGATGGCAGCTACACGCCGGAAGATGTCGCCAAATTGACTTGGGCCCCGGCTACCGCCATTCGTGGTTTGGCGCGCCAGATCGCGGCCAATCAATCCCACACCCTCTTTACGGTCGGCATGGGCCCCAACCAATTCTTCAACAGCGACCTCAAAGACCGGAATATATTCCTGGTCGCCGCTCTGACGCAAAACATAGGCAAAATCGGCGGTAACGTGGGTAGCTATGCGGGTAACTACCGGGCCAGCTTCTTCAATGGCCTGGCGCAATATATCGGCGAGGACCCCTTCGATCCGGAGCTGGATCCGAACAAACCGGCCAGGCTACGGAAACGTTGGAAAGCGGAAAGTGTCCATTACTTCAACCACGGCGACACCATTCTGCGCATGGGCAAGGCGGTCTTGACCGGCAAAACCCATATCCCTACGCCGACCAAGGCCATTCATGTCAGCAATTCCAATTCATTGATCGGTAATGTAAAGGGTCATTACGACTTTGTGATCAATACCTTGTCGCGGGTGGAATTCATTGCCCAGAATGAATGGTGGTGGACCGCCAGTTGCGAATATTCGGACATCGTATTCGCGGTAGACAGTTGGGCGGAATTGAAATACCCCGACATGACCATCAGCGTCACCAATCCGTTTTTGTACACCTTCCCGGCAACACCGTTACCACGGATTCATGACACCCGCTCCGATCTGGAAGTTGCCGCCGGCGTCTGTAACGCCATCGGTAAACTCACCGATGATTCACGCCAAAGCGATTATTGGCATTTTGTCAATCAGGGCAAAGTCCGGCCCCATATCCAACGAATTCTGGACCATTCCAATGCCACGCGCGGCTACAAGATCGAAGACTTGGAAAAGGCCGCCGACGAGGGTATTCCAGCGATCATCCAAACCCGCACCTACCCCAAAGTCGGTGCCTGGGAACAGGGTAACGAAAATAAACCCTGGTATACCAAGACCGGGCGGTTGGAATTTTATCGGGAAGAACCCGAATTCAAAGATAGCGGAGAAAATATCGTCGTACATCGGGAGCCGATCGACTCCACTCGGTATGAACCCAATGTCATCGTAGCTGATAAAACCCACCCATTGCTGCGGCCTAAGACACCCGAGGATTACGGCGTTCCCAGCAGCGATGTCAGCGGTGATACGCGACAGGCCCGTCATGTGATCAAAACCGTCGATGAGGTGATGAACAGCACCCATCCGCTGCTTCAAGATGGCTACGATCTGGTGTTCCATACCCCGAAATATCGTCATGGCGCCCACACCACCGCCGTGGATACCGATATCGTTGCCACCTGGTTCGGGCCGTTCGGCGATATGCTGCGGCGTGATAAGCGGACGCCCTTTATAGCGGAAGCCTATGTGGACATCAATCCTGACGATGCGAAAGGACTGGGCATCGAAGATGGCGACTATGTCTACATCGATGCCGATCCGCATGACCGTCCTTTCAAGGGGTGGCAAAAATATCCGGAAGGTTACAAGGTGGCACGCCTGTTGGTTCGGGCCCGTTACTATCCGGGAACGCCACGCGGCATCACCCGCATGTGGCACAACATGTATGGTGCTACCTTCGGTTCGGTACGGGGACAGGAAACCAATCCCACCGGATTGGCCAAAACCCCTGAAACCGGTTATCAATCCTTCTATCGTGGTGGTAGCCACCAAAGCTGTACCCGCGGTTGGCTCAAACCCACATGGATGACCGATTCTCTCTACGTCAAAGGCTTGATGGGCCAAAAAATCACTCAAGGCTTCGTGCCGGATGTCCATTGCCCCACCGGCGCGCCGCGTGAATCCTTGGTCCGCATCACTAAAGCCGAAGATGGTGGTATGCACGGCAAAGGGCTTTGGCTCCCCGCCGCCAGTGGCTTACGTCCTACTTACGAGAGCCAAGTCCTCAAGCAATTCATGGCGGGTAAATTCATCGAGCTGGTTTAAACCCAGCGGTAGTGATTAATGTCTAAGTTGTAACATGACCAACAGCACTGGTCGCTATGTGCCCTCTCCCTCCGGGAGAGGATTGGGGAGAGGGGATCAAAAAGATGAACCTCTCTACTTTAACACTACCAACCCAGCTAATGTCGGGCGGGCAACGTCCCTCTCGTCATATTGAACCACAGAGGACACAGAGAACGCAGAGAGTAGAAAGAGAACCATTGGCGGAAAAAGTGATTGGTTGTGTCAATGTTCCCACCTGATCAATGGTGTCGGATGCTATCGAATCCAACCCTCCGTGCTCTTTGGTGCGCCAGGCAAAGCCTGGTCAGTCTAGCAACCTGAAAGGAGGTTGCCATGTAAATTGCTGATGAGACAT
>JAIZWN010000508.1 GCA_020443945.1 Candidatus Thiosymbion ectosymbiont of Robbea hypermnestra
TTCTCCTCTCAGCCGGCCTGTGGAACTTCAAAATAGCTTGAAAATCAGTCGGTTATCAACAGGTACAAGTCTATTATATGAGCGCTCTCACCATTCTTAACGATACGGATGCCAGCACCCCCCTGCTGCGAACAGAAGACTATGCCACCATCGCTTCCGAGCTCAATGCCGTCGGCGTGCACTTCGAGCGCTGGGAGGCCAGTCGAGATGTAAAAGCCACAGATGCCGAGGCCGATGTGATCACGGCTTATCAGAAAGAAATCCATCGCCTTTTCCAAGAAAATGGCTATCAAACAGTCGATGTCCTCGGTGTCAAACCCGACCACCCTGAAAAGGCGAGCCTCAGGAAAAAATTCCTGAGCGAGCATACTCATAGTGAAGATGAGGTGCGTTTCTTCGTGGATGGGCAAGGCCTATTCAGCCTGCATATTGGAGATAAAGTTTACGAGGTCCTCTGTGAAAAAGGTGATCTCATCAGTGTGCCCGCCAAAACCACGCACTGGTTCGACATGGGACCTGACCCTGATTTTGTCTGTATCCGCCTCTTCAACAATCCAGAAGGCTGGGTAGCCAATTACACGGGAACGGATATCGCAGATCGGTTTAACCGCCTGGCAAACTGACGGGTGCTTTCAATTCTGCTCTTGCCAGCATTGCCCAAGGTCATCGGCGGCCCGAATAGCATCGACGACCATGTCGGGCGCCACCTCGAAAGGCTCGTTGTGTATCGTCTCACCCTCGGCCGTGGCCCGGTTGGCGATTTGCTCCAGCAGCTCCTTGGGAGGTTGGGTCAGCCCAACCTCCGCCAGGGTGATGGGCAGACCCACCTCGGTAGCGAAAGTCAACACCTGGTGCAGGACGGATCGAGGTTGCCCCTCGAGAACCAATTGCACGAGCAAGCCGAAGGCGACTTTCTCCCCGTGAAAATAGTCGTGCGTCGCGGGGGCTGTGGTCAAGCCGTTATGTACCGCATGGGCTGCCGCCAGACCCGACGACTCGAAACCCAGGCCCGAAAGGAGGGTGTTCGCTTCCACGAGTCGTTCCAGGGCCGGAGTAACTACCTGGTTCCGGACGGCGCGCAATGCCTCGGGGCCATCGGCCAGCAAGGTTTCGTAGCATAGTTCGGCCAGGGTCGAGGCACTGCGGGTCGAGGCGCCGCCCCGCATGTTGGGGATGTGGCCGGCAACACAGGTTTTGGCCTCGAACCAGGTGGCCAGGGCATCGCCCATTCCGGCCGCCAGCAACCGAGGCGGTCCCTGGGCAATCACTTGAGTATCGACCAGTACCAGGTCGGGGTTTTTGCGGTAGAACCGATATTCCTGAAACAGGCCTTCTTCCGTGTAGATCACCGACAAGGCACTGCACGGGGCATCGCTGGAGGCCAAGGTAGGGCAGTTGACGACCGGTAATGCCAGGTCGTCGGCCACTGCCCTGGCCGTGTCCAGTACCTTGCCGCCTCCGGCGCCGATAATCACCCGCGCCTTGTGTTCCCGACCCATGGTCTTGGCGCGCTCGATCTCGGCCAGGGAACACTCCCCGCCGAAGGGAAAGACGACATGCTCGATTTTGGCCTCGGCCAACGTTGTCTTCCAGGTATCCGTCAACTGCCGAATGGCAGACCTTCCGGCCACAATCAGGGCCGGACCTTCCAAACCGAGACCGGCCATTTCCTGGCCGAGGACGCCAGTAGCGTTTTTGCCTTGGGTATAACGGTTCGGGGCGCAAAAAACTGACAACATAGCGTTTCTCCAGGAGTTGCACGATGCGACGATTGTCACCGAAGTTGCCTGAAGCGAAGTATATGGAACCCACCCAGGTCGGACAAGCTTGCACCATCCGCGCCGAATGCCAGCCACCCCTGTTGCCTTGGCCTGAACTGCGGGCTGGGAACATTAAAAAACCCCTTGTCTCGAAAGAGACAAGGGGTTACGCATAAAATCCTGGCAGTGACCTACTTTCGCATGGGGAGGCCCCACACTATCATCGGCGATACACCATTTCACTTCTGAGTTCGGGATGGGATCAGGTGGTTCCAGTGCTCTATTGCCGCCAGGAAAACCGGTTGAGGATGTCAGGTTGGATCGCGGAGGGCGAATGGATGCGCCGGGCCTCAACACCCAAAAATCTTGGGTGTTATATGGTCAAGCCGCACGGTCAATTAGTACGGGTTAGCTTCACACGTTACCGCGCTTCCACACCCCGCCTATCAACGTCGTCGTCTTCGACGGACCTTCAGGGACCTCAAGGGTCCAGCGAGACCTGATCTTGGGAGGGGCTTCCCGCTTAGATGCTTTCAGCGGTTATCCCGTCCGTACATAGCTACCCGGCAGTGCCACTGGCGTGACAACCGGAACACCAGAGGTACGTCCACTCCGGTCCTCTCGTACTAGGAGCAGCTTCCCTCAAGTCTCGAACGCCCACGGCAGATAGGGACCGAACTGTCTCACGACGTTCTAAACCCAGCTCGCGTACCACTTTAAATGGCGAACAGCCATACCCTTGGGACCGACTTCAGCCCCAGGATGTGATGAGCCGACATCGAGGTGCCAAACACCGCCGTCGATATGAACTCTTGGGCGGTATCAGCCTGTTATCCCCGGAGTACCTTTTATCCGTTGAGCGATGGCCCTTCCATACAGAACCACCGGATCACTAAGACCTGCTTTCGCACCTGCTCGACTTGTCTGTCTCGCAGTCAAGCACCCTTTTGCCTTTGCACTCAGTGCGCGATTTCCGACCGCGCTGAGGGTACCTTCGTGCTCCTCCGTTACGCTTTGGGAGGAGACCGCCCCAGTCAAACTACCCACCACACACTGTCCCTGATCCGGATCACGGACCGAGGTTAGAACTCCAAACATACCAGGGTGGTATTTCAAGGTTGGCTCCACGGCAACTGGCGTCGCCGCTTCAAAGCCTCCCACCTATCCTACACAAGTAGGTTCAAAGTCCAGTGTGAAGCTGTAGTAAAGGTTCACGGGGTCTTTCCGTCTAGCCGCGGGTACTCGGCATCTTGACCGAGATTTCAATTTCACTGAGTCTCTGGTGGAGACAGCGTGGCCATCGTTACGCCATTCGTGCAGGTCGGAACTTACCCGACAAGGAATTTCGCTACCTTAGGACCGTTATAGTTACGGCCGCCGTTTAC
>JAIZWN010000509.1 GCA_020443945.1 Candidatus Thiosymbion ectosymbiont of Robbea hypermnestra
CTAGGTTACAGAAATCATGGGGGTGGAGTCAGCAACCAATTGAATCTATTCGATAATTTACCCGGACAGTAGTGACCACTACCAAAGTTTCTTGTCCGCTTATGCCGCGGGCACTTCTTCGTCGGGAGTGAGCGCCCGAGCTTCTTCTTCGAGCATCACAGGGATGTCGTCCCGGATCGGGTAGGCCAGACGATCGCCCCGGCAGATGAGCTCCGCCGCCTTCTGGTCGTAGTACAGAGTACCTTTGCATATGGGACACCTCAGGATGTCCAACAGTTTTTTATCCATCGCCGATACCTTTCAGTTTTTCCAGCAGCAGCCGATCGCATCCGTCCTGCAACCGTGCCGCCACGGGGAGATACCAGAAATCCGGGAGCGCGAACCCGGTGCATTTGACGGCATCCTTTTCCGTCATGACGACCGGCCCCGGGGGCCAGGATGTCGCATCCTCGCGGCGGAACGGGTGATGGTCGGGATAGGGCCGCTCGTTTACATGGAGCCCCCGACGGCGCAGCAGGTCGAAGAAGCGGTCGGGGTTGCCGATTCCCGCAACCGCCGTGACCCTTCGCCCGCGTAGCGCCTCCAGGCTCCGCGTGATCCCCTGGTCGCCGAGGTTGACCAGCGGTTCGGGAACCAGGTGCATGATCTGCCCGCCCGGACAGGAACCGCCGTTGCATACGATCAGGTCTACCTCGCGGCGCCGTGCCACGGGCTCGCGCAGGGGGCCGGCGGGCAGACAGCGGCCGTTGCCGAAGCGGCGGGAGGCGTCTACTACCAGGATCTCCAGGTCCCGCCACAGACGGTAGTGCTGGAGTCCATCGTCGCTCACGATCATATCGCATGTACAGTCGGCCAGCAGTCGCTCACCGGCCGCGACCCGATCGGCCCCCGCGACCACGGGGCAACCACTGCGTCGCGCCAGCAGGACCGCTTCGTCCCCGACCTCGCGGGGGTCGCTGTCCCGGCTCACCAGCCGGGGTCGCCGGGTTCCGCTCCCCCCGTATCCCCGCAGCAGGATGCCGGGCCGATACCCCTGGCGGCGCAGCAGGTCGGTGACCCAGAGCACCAGGGGGGTCTTGCCGGTGCCGCCGACGGTGAGGTTTCCCACCACGATTACGGGTACCGGCAGGCGATGGCGCCGCCGCCAGGCCCGCCGATAGGCCAGACGCCGCAGCCAAACGCCGCCGCAATAGAGCCAACTCGACGGCAACAAGGCGTAGGAGAGCGGATGGCCGCCGTACCACAGGGATTCGACCGGAGGGATCATCGTGGGGGATTTGTCGTTTCGCTCATGGTGCCGCATGACTCCCATGGAATTGCATGCGGTGCAGCCGCGCGTAGTAGCCGTCCCGCGCCAGCAGGTCCGGGTGCCGGCCCTGCTCCAGGATGCGCCCCCGTTCGAGCACCAGGATCCGATCCGCGTTCTCGATGGTGGAGAGCCGGTGGGCGATGACCAGGGTCGTGCGGTGCCGCATCAGGTCCACCAGCGCGGCCTGGATATGGCGCTCCGACTCGGTGTCCAGGGCGGAGGTGGCCTCGTCCAGAATCAGGATGGGGGCATCCTTGAGCATGGCCCGGGCGATGGCGATGCGCTGGCGCTGGCCGCCGGAGAGCAGTACCCCCCGGTCGCCGATCAGGGTCTCGAAGCCCCGCGGGAGCTCGCGGATGAAGTCCAGGGCATGGGCGGCCGCGGCTACCCGCTCGATTTCCCGTGGGTCTACCTCCCCGGGGTGACCATAGGCGATGTTGTTTGCCACCGAGTCGTTGAACAGGACCACCTCCTGGGTGACCAGGGAGATCTGGTTGCGCAGGCTCGTCAGGGTCAGCTCCCGGAGCTCCACGCCGTCGAGGAGGATCTGCCCGTAGGTCGCATCATAGAAGCGCGGCAGGAGGTTGACCAGGGTGGTCTTGCCACTGCCGGAATGACCCACGAGGGCGACGGCCTCCCCAGGCTCGATGGTGAGGCTCACGGCCTCGAGCACGGGTCCCTTGGCCGGATCGTAGACATGACCTACGTCCCGATATTCCACCCGTCCCGAGGCACGGTCCAGGGTGCGGGCGCCGGTGTCCCTTTCGGTCTCGGTATCCAGGAGCTCGAACAGGCTCTCGGCGGCGATGATGCCTCTTTGCAGGTGGGCGTTGATCGCGGTCAGGCGCTTGACCGGCGGCAGCAGTAATCCCATGGCGACTACGAAGGACATGAAGGTCCCGACCGAAATGCCCTCCCGCGGCCCCTGCAGGGTGGACAGGTAGACGATCACGGCGATCGCCAGGGCCGAGATGAGCTGCACCAGGGGCACGCTGGCCGCCTCGGTGGCGATCATCTTCATTTGCAGGGAGCGGGTCTTCTCGTTGACCCGACCGAAGCGGGCGCGTTCCCGGGCCTGCCCGCCGAAGGCCTTGACCACCCGGTGGGCGTCGATCACCTCCTGGGCGGCATGGGTCAGCTCCCCTACCCGGTCCTGGATATGCCGGCTGTGATGCCGAAAACGCTTGGTGGCGTACTTCATCGCCCCCGCCGTCATGGGCCCGATCAGCAGAAAGATGGCCGTGAGTGGGGCATTGAGATACAGCATATAGGCCATCAAGCCGATGATGGTGAAACCGTCCCGCACGATGGTGGTCAGGGCCACGGTGGTGGCGTTGGCGACATTCTCCACGTTGTAGGTGAACTTGGACAAGAGCTGGCCGGAGCTCTGGCTGTCGTAGTAGCGGGCCGGGGTGCGCAGCAGGTGCTCGAACATCTCCCGCCGCAGATCCGCCACCACCCGCCGTCCCACCCAGTTGAGGAAATAGGTATTCACGAACCCGGCGATGCCCCGAACGACGAACAAGGCCACCAACAGCACCGGCATGATCCGCACCACGTCCATATCACGGTCGACGAAGCTGCCGTCCAGCAAGGGCTGCATCATGGCGGCGAAGAGGGGCTCGGTAGCCGCGTAGACGAGCATCCCGAGGATCGAGAGGAGGAAGGGCCGCCAGTAGGGCCTCGCGTAACCGAGCAGGCGGCGGTAGACCTGCCGGGCGGAGCCGGAGAAAACGCCGTCCGCGTTACTCATCGGGCGGTGTCGGACCGGGCCGGGTCGCGGCGAGGGAGAAGCGCAATAACCCAAGTCGGCTGGCCGCGTCCATGGCGGTCATGACCGCCTGGTGGGGGGTCTGGGCGTCGGCCCGGATCATCACCGGCAGCTCCCGCTGCTCGCCGACCACGCCCGCGATCGCCGCCTGCAAACCAGCCAGCTTGCGATTGGCCAGCTTCCGTCCATCCACATAGAAGAACCCTGCGTCGTCGATGGTAATCTCCAGGGCTCGGGGTTCTTCGGGGGAGGCCTTTTCGCCCTGGGCCTCCGGTAATTGCACCTGGATGCGGGTGTCCTTCTCGAAGGTGGTGGACACCATGAAGAAAATCAGAAGCAGAAATACCACATCGATCAGCGGCGTCAGATCGATGATGGAGGGCTCCCAGCGCCGTGGGCGCAGATTCTTCATGCGACCTCATCCTCCGCGGGTTCGCCGTCATCCCTCTCGCGTTCGCCCTTGATGACCTCCACCAGCTCGAGGGCCTGCTCCTCCATACCGATGGCGAGCTTGTCGACCCTGCCGTTGAAATAGCGATAGAACATCAGGGTCGGGATGGCCACCGAAAGACCGGCGGCCGTGGTGATCAGGGCCTTGGAGATTCCCCCCGCCAGGGCCCCGGGATCGCCCACCCCGGCGTTCACAATGACGCTGAATACCTCGATCATGCCGATGACGGTTCCCAGCAGTCCGAGCAACGGCGTTATCGAGGCAAGGGTGCCCAGGGTATTGATGTAGCGCCCCAGCTCCGCCACCACTTGCCGTCCCGTGTCATGGACGGCCTCCTTCATCACCTCGCGGGAATGCCTGCGGTTTGCCAGGCCGGCAGCCAACACACGGCCCAGGGGAGAAGTATTCCGCACATGGGTCAGATACCCCCGGGCGAACTGCCCGTCTTTATGCTGCTCCAGGATCGCGTCAACCAGATCATCGGGCATGACCCGGCGCTGACGCAGGGTCCACAGGCGCTCCAGGACGATGGCCGTGGCAATGACCGAACAGGCAAGAATGAGCGCCATCGACCAGCCGCCGGTCAGCAACAACTTCACTGGCACCAACTCCAACATCCGGAAATTACCTCGGGTTTCGAGAAGCTATCGGAACCCTATGATACTCGAAGCCTGTCCCAGGCTCCTATCGTTCCGCGGTCCATGTCGGAACCGCCGGATGAAAACGACCCTCTTTCCGGGGACCTTCCCACGATCGATCCGGTCTGGACTGTGCCGCGGCCAAGGACCACGGACGCGGCCCCCGCCCGATCGCAACGATGCTTACGGGTAGTGGTAAATTTTCAAGTGCTTAAGGTGCCTACCTGAGTCACGCCGAACATCACACAAAGCCACCAAGCCACCAAGCCACAAAGAGAAACCAGGATGAGGGCACCTTGAAAAATTCGGTAGTCCTATTATTCATAGGATTCTATCTGGCTTTTACACGCTAGTGTACGCATCTTGATTGGTTGACAAA
>JAIZWN010000510.1 GCA_020443945.1 Candidatus Thiosymbion ectosymbiont of Robbea hypermnestra
GGCGAAAGGGTCCGGGGGGGGGCTTTGGCGCGCGTCTGCCGGGGGGGGGGAGGGGGGGAGGGGATCGAAAAGGGGTAGTGTTGTAGCCCGCGTGGGGTGGGATAGGCCAGGGATGGCCGTATCCCGCCGATCCCGAGATGGCGGAATGGCGGGATACGCTACCCCGCCCTATGGTCCTACCTCTTACTTGGGCAGGAATCGCAAATTCTTTGAACCACGGATAAACACAGATCGCAATCCGTGTTTATCCGTGTACATCCGTGGTTCTTTGGTGCGGTTGGTTACGCCTCGTGGTCTTAAGGCCAAGCCTCGCTAGGAAATACCCATGATTCGTCTTATCCGCGGGGTCGAGGGCCCGGCGACGCCCGACGGCGCGGTTACCATGACCCTGGAGCAACGGCTCAGGCGCCGATTGTGGGTGACGCTGGACGACGGCCGGGAGGCCGGGCTTTTCCTGGCGCGCAACGAGGGTCTGCAGGACGGCGATCTGCTGGTCTCCGAGGAGGGCCTGGTGGTCCGGGTCCGGGCCGCGCCGGAGCGGGTCTCCACCGTTCTGAGCCACGACCCGCAACGGCTCGCCCGCGCCTGTTATCATCTGGGGAATCGTCATGTGGCCCTGCAGATCGAGCCGGGCCGCCTGCGCTATCTGCAGGATTCCGTGCTGGATGAGATGGTGCGGGGACTGGGTTTGCGGGTGCGCGTCGAGGATGCCCCCTTCGAGCCGGAGCCCGGTGCTTATGGGAGGCGAGACCATGGGCATGGCCGGCATCGCCACTGAGCCCTTGCTGCGGCTGATGCAGCTGGTAAGCCCCGCGCTGCCGGTGGGGGGCTTTGCCTATTCCCAGGGCCTGGAGTGGGCGGTGGAGGCCGGTTGGATCCGGACCGCCGGCGATCTGGAGGCCTGGCTCGCGGATCAGCTCGAGATCGCGCTCGGCCGGCTCGATTTACCCCTCCTGATCCGGATGCAGGGCGCGGTCGAGGCGGGCGACGCCGGGGCGCTGGCCCGCTGGATCGATTGGCTGCTGGCGGCCCGCGAGACCTCCGAGCTGCGGGCGGAGGAGGTCAACCGGGGCCGCGCCCTGGCGGACCTGCTCGCCGCTCTGGACCTGCCCGGCGCCGGCGATTGGCGGCCGCTCCTGGCCCGCAGCCAGGCGGCCGGGTTCGCCTTCGCCGCCGCGGCCTGGGATATCTCGCCCCGGACGGCGGCGCTCGGTTATGTCTGGGCCTGGCTGGAGAACCTGGTGCTCGCGGGCGTGAAGCTGGTGCCCCTGGGTCAGACCCAGGGGCAGCGGATACTGAAGGGTCGGATCGGGGCGATTCCGATCCTGGTGGACAGGGCGCTGGACCTGGGGGATCAAGACATCGGCGCCGCCAGCCCGGCGCTTGCGATTGCCGCCGGCGCCCACGAGACCCAGTACACCCGGCTGTTTCGTTCCTAGGGGGCGTTCTCAATTAACCGAATCCCCCGAAAATCAAATGCAGCAAACCCATACACTGGTCGGTGGGTCACCGC
>JAIZWN010000511.1 GCA_020443945.1 Candidatus Thiosymbion ectosymbiont of Robbea hypermnestra
CCCTGCCGGAATGACGGCCAACAGGCGCCTTACCCATGACCCACGATCCCTTTGTGGCTTGGTGTCTTTGTGTGAGATTTGGGGTATACCGGTAGAGCGGTGCAGTATGGTGAGCCCATGTCCAAGGCAACATCGGGTCCGCGAGGATCAATGGCGCCGTCCAGGGATAGCAAGTCACAGGACACTATGGACATCCGTTTGGGCTACAATGTAGCCTTACCGGTCAGGAGGGTAAAATTATGTCCGTGAATGCCGTTGTCCGTGCCCGCATCGACGAGCACATCAAAGAGGAAGCCGCCGCCGTGCTGGCGGCGATGGGACTCACCGTATCCGATGCTTTTCGCATCCTGCTGACCCGCGTCGCCCGCGAGAAGGCGCTGCCGTTCGAGCCGCTGGTGCCGAACGAGACCACCATCGCGGCCATGCGCGAGGCCCGCGCCGGCAACCTCAAGCGCTTCGACAGCGTCGACGCACTGATGGCGGACCTGCATGCGGAGAATTGAGCGCACCGGCTGGTTCACCCGAATATCTTACTTTACATAATATACATTATGCGTAATATTGTCTGGGAAACGCGGCCGGCGCGGTTCTGCATCGCCGCCTGCGCGAGCCGAACCTGGGTCTTGGTCAGGTTGAACCGCCGTCCGCCTTTCCGGCTTTGGTTCTTTCCCGGATCAGCTCACGCTCGAACTTCGCCAATGCAGCGGTAGTGTTGTCATTCGCGTCGCAATCTGCTAATAGGACAGGATTCACAGGATTTTCTTAGATTTTCAGGATTACTTTTTGTGGGTTCTGAACGTTCGCCGCACGGTGACACGGTGTCCAAAATTGACCCCTAGTCCGCTGTCGATTCCCGT
>JAIZWN010000512.1 GCA_020443945.1 Candidatus Thiosymbion ectosymbiont of Robbea hypermnestra
TTGGTGGCTTGGTGTGAGAACACTGAAGGCGGTGACCCACCGACGAGTGTATGGGTTTGCTGCATTTGATTTTCGGGGGATTCGGTTAATTGAGAACACCCCCTACGGGTCTGTGTAGACGGGAAAGCGCGCGCACAGCGCCGCGACTTTGGCCTTGACCGCGTCGATCACGGCCGGTTCGCCCCCGGCGTCGATGATGTCGCACATCCAGCCCGCCAGGTCCCGGACCTCTTGGACGCCGAAGCCACGGGTGGTCACGGCGGGGGTGCCGACCCGGATGCCGCTGGTGATGAACGGGGATTGGGGATCGTTGGGCACCGCGTTCTTGTTCACCGTAATCCGGGCCGCCCCCAGCCAGGCCTCTACATCCCGGCCCGTGAGCCCCCGTTCGATGAAGCTGACCAGGAACAGATGGTCGCTGGTGCCGCCGGAGACTACGTCCCAACCGCGGGCGCCGAAGACCTCCGCCATGGCCTGGGCATTGCGCAATACCTGCTGTTGATAGGTCTTGAATCCGGGCTCCATCGCCTCTTTGAAGGCGACGGCCTTGGCGGCGATCACGTGCATCAGGGGTCCGCCCTGGGTGCCGGGGAAGACCAGCGAGTTGAGCTTCTTTTCCAGCTCCGGGTTCGATCGGGCCAGGATCAGGCCGCCGCGGGGGCCGCGCAGGGTTTTGTGGGTGGTGGTGGTGGTGACGTCCGCGATGGGCACCGGGTTCGGGTACAAACCCACGGCCACCAGGCCCGCCACATGGGCCATGTCCACGCACAGGAAGGCGCCGACCCCATCGGCGATGGCGCGAAAGCGCTCCCAGTCCACCACCCGTGAGTAGGCGGAAAAGCCGGCCACGATCATCCGCGGTCGGTGCTCCCGCGCCAGCCGTTCCACCGCCGGATAGTCGATCTCCCCGGTGGCCGGGTCCAGCCCGTACTGGACCGCGTGATAGAGCTTGCCCGAAAAGTTGGGCTTGGCCCCATGGGTGAGGTGGCCGCCGTGGGCCAAGCTCATCCCGAGGATGGTATCGCCGGGTTGGCACAGGGCCATGTAGACGGCCGCGTTGGCCTGGGAGCCGGAATGGGGCTGAACATTGGCATAGGCCGCGCCGAACAGGGCCTTGGCGCGGTCTATGGCCAGCTGCTCGGCCAGATCCACATGCTCGCAGCCGCCGTAGTAACGCTTACCGGGATAGCCCTCGGCATACTTGTTGGTCAGCACCGTGCCCTGGGCCTGCAAGACCCTGGGGCTGGCGTAGTTCTCGGACGCGATCAGCTCGACATGCTCCTCCTGTCGCCGCTCCTCGTCCCGGATCGCCTGCCACAGCGCCTCGTCATAACCGGCAATCTGCGTGGTCTTATCGAACATCGAATCTTCCTCGCCGCCAGATTTTCAGTACCCTGTATACCTTACTTTTCGGGTCGAGTGGGGAACGACCGACTTGCCGTTCCGAAGAACCGGCGCCAAACCCCGAAACCGGGGGTTGTTGACATTCATCGTTCACGGTCCGCTTGCGGCCATTTTCCGCGCTGACGGTGTTACGGCTTGTCGCAATAGGTCCACGATTCCTCCTCGCCGCGCCCGCGGGGAGCTCCCCAAACGCGCCAAGGCGAGGGTACACCCTTTAGGCGATTCCTGCTTGTTGTGCCTGGGCGTGTTTGGGGGCTTAAGGGGTACTTCTCGTTCTTCCTGTCCGGGGATTTATCTCCAAGATGGGGTATTCTATGGATCGTGCCGCCGCCGCGCGGATGGGCCGGGTCGACCGGTCCGCAATGGCGATTTTGCGGTGGCTAACCTCCGCTAACCCACAGGAGTGTCCAAATGACTGAGAAAAGATCCATCCTACTGCTGGCGTCGGCCACCGCGTTGACGCTGGTGTTGCATGAAAGCGCCTTGTCCGCGCCCCCCGTGGACAAGCCGACCGCGCCGACGGCCGCGACGACCTTCACGGCCGAACCGACGATGGCCGCCAACCCGACTCCGGCGCCTGCGCCGGAAGTCGAAAAAACCCCCGACGCCGACAAGCCGACCGCCGTGGGTTCGAAGACCACGCCTCCGGCAGCGTCGGAACAGGACACCGAGTCACCCTGGGCCTCGAGGTACAAGACACGCTATGGTCGCGGGCCTGTGACCGCGGAAGAGCGTAAGGCCCGGTGGGAGCGGAAGCTCAAGAAAATGCGCGAGCGGGCCACGCAACGGCATCGGGATATCCAGGAAACGACGGAACGTTGGGATGCCTACTGGAAGACCCTGGATGCCATGACCCCGGAGCAGAAGGAGGCCATCTATGCCATCTTCGACCGTGGGCACAAGCGGTGCTCTTGTCGGACCATGGGTCAGCGGACACCGCCCGATATGCCCAGGCCGCCGCGCTGGCGTCAGCCCGAGTACGACTTTCCGGTCGACCCGCCCTTCTCGAGACCCGGTTATGACTATGGCTATGGTCCGGCGCGCGTACAACCCCATCCGTTCGAGAGAAATCCCGCGCCCTTCTTCAAGTAAGCAGCCCAGGCCTTCCGCCGCGCCCGATCCGCGATGCTAGTACCCCGTTTCACCCTATTTTTCACCCTCAGAGCCTCCCCAACCGCGCCCAGGCGAGAGGAGAGCACCGAGCGAGAGAGCAACGCCACGCCTGGCCTTGGCGCGGTTGGGG
>JAIZWN010000513.1 GCA_020443945.1 Candidatus Thiosymbion ectosymbiont of Robbea hypermnestra
TGATCTATAGGATGATAGGACAGGCAAAGCCTAGCGTGGTCTCGCGCCCCATCCTACAGATTTTAGGACTACCCAGAGTATCTACTGTGCTGCGGTCACGTTTGAATCCACGGGTTACATGGACTTTCGCCGATGAAAAAACACAATAATCCGTGAAAATCTGCGTAATCTGCGGACAGGATGGCGTAGGAGCCAGCGATTCCCGAGGTTTGCCGTCCCTGGCGTCGGCAGATTCCGGCACTCCCCGCCGGAATGACGGTTTGGTTGTTTTGAGTTGGGTCGGCTCAAACCCGATACGGCCGTTGACGGTAGGATGCGTTGCGTTTTCCCGCGTTGCGGGCTTATTCCGGTGGTCCGCGCAGCGGATCCTGCTGCTAGCCGCCGGCTGGTTGTTGGAAGCGGATGATTTCGGCGTCGCAGTCGTTGGCGACGCGGGCGGCGGTGCGGATCAGTTCCGGGGTGAGCTGGATTTTTTCGAGCACGCCGGGGATGACGCGGCTGACTTCCTTGGGCGTACCCTCGACCATGATGGTGGTCTTTTCGAACAGTTCTCTGAGGTCCTGGTAGCAGGTTTTGCAGTTGGTGCATTTGGGCATGTCGGCGTCGGTGATCTGTACCAGGGGGGCGTCGCCGGCCGCGCCCGCGGGTTGGGTCTCGGGGGCGCCGATGCTCGGGCTTTTGCCGATGGCCTCCAGGGGGATTGTTTGCTCGACCGGGCTGGTGGGCGCGTCCGAGCCGGCGGCGAGCTCGGCCATGCCGCGGGCGATGGTGTCGATGGTGCTTTCGCGCTGGGTGTTGGCTTCTTCGTATTTGTGTTGCCACTGTTCCATGGCTTGGCGGTGTTCTTCCTGCATACGATCGACGTGCAGACCACCCAGGTATTCGAGCATGCGCCAGTTGCGGCGGCGTTCTTCGGTCAGCTCGATGATGGCCGGGGAGACGGCGAGTTTGGTCAGCTTGCGGTCGGCGTCCGTGGACCAGATGAAGGGGGTCTTGTCGTGGCGTTCTTTGTCGCTGAGGTCGATGTATTCGGATACCGGGGCCAGGTCGGCGTCCGGCAGGGCGGGTTGGAAGTGTTTTTTGAAGCGGCCCTCGCGGACCGCGAAGTCCGCCGGGGTGAAGGGGATTTCCAGGAGTTGGGCTTGGCCGTCGGCGTCTTCGTAGGGCAGGGTGGTGGTGGTCCAGTCCTTGCCGATGTCGGGGTTGCCGTCCAGGACGAAGCGTTCGGCCAGGGTGTCGCCGCGGCGCGGGTCGTGGACGAAGACCGGGCTCATCCGGCTCTGTACCGCCAGCTCGGCGTGGCGGCTGCCGGCGTCGTCGGCGATGCCGTGCTCGGACATGCAGGCGGTGTAGGTGTCGAAGATGGCGGGGGCCTCGTTGTAGCTCAGGAACTCCATGACGTTTTTCATGAAGTGGCCCTGGAGGGCGTCGTTGGTCTGGATGACCAGGACTTTGGGGTGGAAGGCGGCGATCAGCCCCAGCTCTTTGCGGTCTTCGTGCTTGCCGATGTGGGCGACGCCGAAGCGGGTGAGGTCCGAGTCCTGGGCGGTGAAGCTGGCGGTGGAGGCCTGGCCGCCGGTGTTGGAGTAGGCGCCGGTGTTGAGCACGACGATTTTGAGCGGGGTGTGGGTGACCAGTAGCCGCGACAGGGCGCCGAAGCCGATGTCGTAGAGGGCGCCGTCGCCGCCGATGCTGATGACGGCGGGCAGCAGGTCGAGCTCTTTCGGGGAGAATTGCTCCCAGTTGAAGGTGCGGAAGAAGATGTCGTGGTGCTCGGGGTTGTAGTGGTCTTCGAGGTCGAGCCGGGCGGTGCGCAGGGCGCGGAAGTCGTCGACGGCGCCGGCGCTCAGGCCCTCGAACATTCCTTTGGCTACCGGCACTACGTCCTGGAACAGGCTGTTGACCCAGGGGTCGGAGTAGGGGTTGTTGGGGAAGGTGGAGGCGTAGACGCTGCTGCACCCGGTGGCGTTGGCGATTACGGCGCCGGCGGGACCCCGGCCGTTGGGGCCGCTCTCGAAGCGGTAGAGACGGGACTGGAGCCGGTCGAGGGTGTGGCCGATTCGTTCCAGCCGCTGGGGGTCATGGTCGTCGTAGGGGATGGCGTCCAGCTTGGCGGTGATGCCCTCGATCAGGTTTTCCAGCTCGCGGACGTGGGTGCGTCGCCGTCGCTCGTGGATCGCCCGGTTGGTGGCCATGAGCATGCGTAGCGCGGTGACCTCGCCGCAGCCGCGGCAGGCGCCGTGGCCGCCGGCGAGGGCGTAGTAGTTGTCGCGATCGAGGATCAGACGCTTGGCGTCGCCGTCGCGCTCGGTGGCCTTTTCCCAGAAGCGCATCGGGGTGTTGTGGGTCCGGCTCAGGAAGGCGAATTCCTGTTTCAGGGATTCGAGCACTTCGGCATTTTGCCGCTGGGCGCTGAGGGCGCCGGAGCCGCAGACATCGACGCATTCCAGGCAGCCGCTGCATTTCCAGGGGTCGATGTTCACCGAGTAGAGCCCGCCGGTGCCCGGTGAGGCTTGTTCCATGGCGCCGAAGAAGGGTTTGGTCTTGGCGACCGGGAAGACGGCGAGGGCCGCGACCATGGCCTTGAGGCCCCGTTCGAGGGTGGCGTTTTCGAGCGCCAGCCCGGCGACCGCCTGGGCGGCGATTTCGTGGAAGGGGGTGGGGTCCTTGCCGGGCAGCGCGCGATAGGTGGCGCGGATGGCCTTGGAGAGATCGAACACATGTTCCGACAGGGCGTCTTTCTGGTGGTCGGTGAGCGCGAGGCCGCGAATGGCGGTGAGCAGCAGGTCGTGGATTTCATGCACGCCGTTGGGGATGGCCCCATCCGGGCAGACGAAGGCGCAGTCCATGCAGCCGGTGCACAGGTGGGCCGTGTATTTGGGTACCTCGAGGCGGAACAGGCCCTTGTCTTTCCAGGCCGAGCTCACCACCGGCATGAAGAGGCCGGTGCCGGGGATGACCGGGGCGTCGCCGATGGTGCCGTCCCGGAAGCGTTCGGCCATGACCTCCCGGTAGAAGTCCCGGTCGAAGAGGGCGGAGGACGCCACGCCTTCGGTGGCCTTGACCATGGAGGCGGAGATGGCGATGTCGGGGCCGTTGGACGCCGGCGCCGACTGCTCGGCCGCGGCGAAGGCGGCGTCCGTGTAGTCCACCTTGTGCGTGGATGCCAGTCCTTCCCGGATCACCGCCATGTTGCTCTCGATGACCGCCTCGCCCTTGGCCCCGAATTTTTTGGTTACCTGCTGGCGGATCTTGTCGAGGACGACTTCCTCCGAGGCGTCGGCGACTACCTGGCGCACGTGTCCGCACACGGCGCCGATGAAGGCGACGCCCATCATCCGGATTTCCAGATCCGGGGCGGGGGCGTGTTTTTTGGCGACCCCGAAGGCATCCACCAGATAGAAGTGGATGTTCCGCTCGCGGATGGTCTCGCGGGCCTGGGCGGGGAGCTCCCGCCAGACCGCCAGGGGCTCCTGATGGGATTGCAGGATGAAGGTGCCGTCCGGGATCAGCCCGCGTAGCGGGTCCGTGTGGCTGAAGACCTTGTGGTCGGGGGAGACGACGATCTCTACCTCTTCCAGCTCCGCGTTGGTGATCTTGATGGGTTGCGGGCTTAAGGAAAGGTAGAAATTGGTGGGGGCGCCGCTCTTCTCGGAGCCGTATTTGGGCGCGGATTTGGAGTGCAGGCCCAGGACGCCCGCCAGGATGTCGGTGAGCAGCTTGCCCGTGGCGATGGTGCCGTAGCCGCCGATGGAGTGGAAACGCACCCGGAAGGCCTCGGTGGGCAGCAGGCGCGGATTGTCCCGGATCGTCAGGGCCATGAACTCGGTTTCCGGGTAGGCGGCCTTGAGCTTGGTCTGGATCCCGGCCACGGTCGGCGAGGGGTTGTCCGCGAAGAACCGGGAGCCCAGGTAGAAGAAGGGGACGTTGAGCGCGCTCTCCATATTCCTGAAGGCGGCGATCAGGTCCCGCGGCTGCAAGTCATGGCCCCCCAGGCCGAAGATGCCGGTGCTCACCTTGGGCAGATCGGTGATGGCCGGGATGCCCTGGTGGCGGATCAGGCCGCCGTTCTCGCGGGCCTTGAACAGGGCCTTCATCACCAGATCCGTCAGGGCCGTCTGGTCGGAGCGTTCGAGCACGGTCACCGCCTGCTTGCCGGCGAGGGCCGCGATCAGCTCCCCCTCCGGGAAGGGCTGCAACAGCTTGATCGAGACCACGCCCACCTTCTTCCCCTGGGTGCGCAGATAGCCGGCCACCGCCTCCGCGTCGTCGGTCACCGAGCCCAGGCCGACGATCACATGCTCGGCGTCCTCGAGCCGATACCCCATCACGGGTTTGTAGTCGCGGCCGGTCAAGGCCCCGTATTCGGCCATCGTCTGGGTGACGAACCTCGGCACCTCATGCCGGAAATGGGTATGGTGGTCCACCGCCCCGGCCTGGAAATCCGGCTGATTCTGGACCCCGCCGGTCAGCCCCGGGTCCTGCACGTCCACCAGCGAGGGCACCCGCAGGCGGGTCCCCTGCTCGAAGGCATTGAGCCACTGCCGCCGCCATTGCTCGTGCAGCTCCTCGGGGACCCAGTGCAGGGTTTCGGCGATCAGGGCGCCGCCGTTGTCCGGCTCGATCTCCGCGCCCCGTTCCGTCAGGAAGGCCCGCAGCCCGGCCAGAGCCTCCGGCACGATGTCCCCGGCGTGGCGCTTCAGATAGGCCTCGAGCTGAAAGACGCGCCCCTTGGCGCCGAACAGGATCTCCTGGGCCACCGTCGGCGCCTTGATCCGGCTCGCCGGATCGCCCAGGAATACCCTGAGCAGCTCCGGCTCCGGCAGACGGGTCTCGCTCTGCATATGACTGGTGGCAAAGCCATCCATGGCGTTGGCGACGGGAATCAGGGACAGGGCGCTCACCTTGTAGGCGATGGCGGCCAGATCCGCCGCCTCCTGCGGGTTGCTGCCGAACAGCACCGTATAGCCGGACGGCAACAGGGCGTACACATCGTCGTGCCCGGCCATCACATTCAGGGAGTGTTTGGAAGCCGCGCGCGCGGCGATCTGGAGCACGAAGCCGCCGACCTTCTTGCCCACGGTCACATAATGGGACTCCAGGCCATAGAGAATGCCCTGGCTGGAAGAGGCGTTGGAGATATAGCGGCCGCCGGTCAGGGCCGCGCCCATGGCGCCGCTCTGGGCCGAATGCTCGCCCTCCGGCTCGAAGAAAAAGGGATGCTTGCCCCAGACATTGCAGCCGCCCTTGGCCCGGTAGGCCTCGAAGAGCTCGGAGATCTCCGTGGACGGCGTGATGGGATAACCGATCACGCCGCCGCACACCTGCCCCATGACGTGAGCGATGGCCCCATTGCCGTGAATGACGGTCTCGATACCAGGGAACTCGGGGGTTCCCGGCTCCTTCCGGGCCGCTTCGTCTTCCAGGTCCGTGCTGATCCTGGCCGTTACCTTCCCCTGCCCCCGCGGCAAGACCCCAGTCTTGGCCTGATACATGATTTCGCTCCTCCGCCACCGTCGGTCGCTCGTTACACCTGGTTACGGGGCCGGTAAGGTCCTACCCGTAATCCCGAGCCATAGGCCACCGCCCGCGGCGGTGGAATCCCCCGTCCGCCGTGCCGGCGGGCAACGGGGGTGCTAAATAGAGATGACCCCCTTCCAATCGGCGGACCGGAAGGAGGCCATGCGGCGAGACCGGCACAGCCGGTCGCACGGCGAATGATACCGCAGGTATCATCTTAAAGATTGTACGAAGTCTCGTGACTCCGTAATCCATTGGAATTGTGCAAGATTCATGCCCGACGCAAGAGCTGTCCCTCTCGTTCCCACGCTCCGGTGGGCAGGAACGCAATCGGACCGCTCCAGCGGCCAGGATTTCAGGTTGTGACCATGGGATATATTTTGCGTATCCGATAGAATTCCTGGAGCGGCTGGAATTCTCCGGGGGCGACCACGGATACTTGCGATCCGGGGATTTATCCACTTACGGAAGCTGGTGGGTCGGCATCAAACCGCCCTTGCCTGCGCGGCGGCGTTGCCGAGGTAGCTCCCCGGACTCAGCGCCTTCAGACGGGCCTTGGCCTCGTCCGGGATCGCCAGGGAATCGATGAACCGCGCCAGCTCCGCTTGCGTGATCCGCTGGCCGCGGGTCAGCGCCTTGAGCTTCTCATAGGGCTGCTCGACCCCGTAGCGCCGCATCATGGTCTGCACCGGCTCCGCCAGGACCTCCCAGTTGGCATCCAGATCGGCCGCGAGGCGCTCCGCGTCCGGCTCCAGCTTGCCGATTCCGCGCAGGGTGGATTGCAGCGCAATCTCGGTGTGGGCGAACCCGACCCCCAGGTTGCGCAACGCGGTGGAGTCGGTCAGGTCCCGCTGCCAACGCGAGATAGGCAGCTTGCGGGCCAGATGCTCGAGGATGGCGTTTGCCAGTCCCAGATTCCCCTCGGCGTTCTCGAAGTCGATGGGATTGACCTTGTGAGGCATGGTGGACGAGCCGATCTCGCCCGCTACCGTCTTCTGCCGGAAGTAACCCAAGGCGATGTAGCCCCAGACATCGCGGCAGAAATCCATCAGGATCGTATTGAAGCGGGCGATGGCGTCGAACAGCTCCGCCATATAGTCGTGGGGCTCGATCTGGATGCTGTAGGGATTCCAGTCGAGACTGAGCGACTCGACAAAGCCGCGGGCAAAATCCGGCCAGTCGAGGTCCGGATAGGCCGCCAGATGGGCATTGTAGTTACCCACCGCGCCGTTGATCTTGCCCAGAAGTCCGACCTCGGCCACCCGATTGCGCTGGCGCTCGAGCCGGTAGACCACGTTGGCCAGCTCCTTACCCAGGGTGGTGGGGGACGCGGGCTGACCATGGGTGCGCGAGAGCATGGGCAGCGCCGCCAGCGCGTGGGCCAGGGTGCGGATGGCGTCCAGGACCTGATCCATCCGGGGAAGGAGGATCCGTCCGCGCCCCTCGCGCAGCATCAGGGCATGGGACAGGTTGTTGATATCCTCGGAAGTGCAGGCGAAATGGACGAACTCGCTTACCGCCGCGAGCTCGCCATTCCCGGCGATGCGCTCCTTGATGAAATACTCCACCGCCTTGACATCATGGTTGGTGGCGCCTTCGATCTCCTTGACTCGGCGCGCATCCGCTTCCGAAAACCCCTCCGCGATTCCGTTTAGCATACCGACCGCGGACGCGGACAGGGGGGGCACCTCGGCGATGCCCGGATGGTCGGCCAGGGCCCGGAGCCAGCGCACCTCCACCAGCACCCGATACCGAATCAGCCCGAACTCGCTGAAAATGGGCCGCAAATCACGGGTCTTAGACCCATACCGCCCGTCTACCGGAGAGACGGCGGTCAGATTGGAAAGCGCCGGCATGGAAAATTCCCCTCGGGATACCTGATCCATCACGAATGAGAAAAGAATTCACTGGCCTGCCCGCAGGGCGCGCTCCTGGACCTTGCAAGCCGGGTAGGATGGGCAAAGCCAGCGCCCAGCGGGCCAGTTTGGAGCTTCAGGCATTCCCCAGGATTCCGCAAGCCAGGGTGACTTAACAGGATGCACGAAGCGAAGCGTGCCCATCAAAACTGCTAGCCCCTAGGGGGTGTTCTCAATTAACCGAATCCCCCGAAAATCAAATGCAGCAAACCCATACCCTTGTCGGTGGGTCACCG
>JAIZWN010000514.1 GCA_020443945.1 Candidatus Thiosymbion ectosymbiont of Robbea hypermnestra
TGATCTATAGGATGATAGGACAGGCAAAGCCTAGCGTGGTCTCGCGCCCCATCCTACAGATTTTAGGACTACCCAGATTTGATCAATGCCTATTCTCTTTGAGCACTAATGGGGAGCTAACCAGCAACCTCCCTTGCCCCCATGGACGGGGGCAAGGGAGGTTTGTCTGCGTTCAGCGTCTTGATAGGCGGCGCGTCTTATGTTGCACTGACGTTGTTGTTAGGCGATTGCCTGTTTTGGTGTCTGAAACGGTTGGGGTATCAAAACGCCGCCGTGCAGGTTTTTGTGTGCTTTCCGTTTGGTAATACGTTTTAGATTGCACTTGCTGGTTAGCTCCCCGATAAGCGGCGCGATGTCCGAGTGCATGTGATTGTTAGCTTCTATTCTAGTGTTGCGAACAAACCGACCGTATACTTAGGCAATAATTTCGGTGTACCACCTTTATGTATATGAGTCCAAAACGGTGGAAATAATGCTAGTGTTCCCTGCTTGGGCTTTATGCTCTCGCCCTGATAGAAGAAGGTTGTTTCACCTCCTTCCTCCTGATCGTTCAAGTAAAACAACAGGGTTAAAAATCTTCTGTCGGACTGATGTTGACGAGCATCCATATGCCAATCAAACCCTTCACCAATATCTATCTTCTCGATTCTAGGGTTTGTAAGAAGATACGGCTCAGATACCATGACCTGCAAACCTGCATGTTCGGCACCAAACTGGAAAATATAATGCCTCGCTTTTTCCAAAATCAGTTCACGTAGCTCACCCTCCCACCCTGATTTTGGAATTATAACAACCATGCCCTTTCTTTCTGCGTTTGGTGGCAACCCATTATATTCATGAGCTGGCAACTTACTATCACTTCGCTCATACAATTCGATAAGCTCTTCGCAAATGCCGCCATCGAGAGCGTCCTCATATGCTTTAATTCCCATTCTGAACCTCTTTCGAATAGCGAACATCAACAAGAAGGTCTAAAAATTTCTTAAGCGACATTTTTTCATCACGAGTGAAATTTTTTGCCTCTAATCCTGAGGCAGAATCATCGCCGCCTCTGTCGTAAAAATCGATAACCTGATTCATGGTTGTAAATGAACCATCATGCATGTACGGAGGCGTTAGTGCTGAATTTATTAGTGAGGGTGTCCTAAACGCCAAGAGATTGTTTGCCCCTCCAACTATATTACCTCGACCATAGTCATAACCTAAAACATATCGGTTAGGAGTTTCTGGATCAGCAATGGTCTCAATAATTATTTTTCTCTTATACAGACCTATTCTGTGAAAATTATTATCAGTGAAACTAGGAGGGGGATGACATTCTGTGCATCCACCTTTCCCAAAAAAAAGATCTTTTCCCTTTCTCTCTTCTTCTGATAATTCGTAGTCACCTCTTACATAGACGTCATAAACGCTTTCTTTGGTGGCGATATCTCTCATATACTCAGCAATCGCTATAGATACAAGGCTTAAATCTTTGCATTTGCAAACAGTCAAAAGGAACTTAAGCGCTTCATCTGATTCAATTACATTTCTAATTAACTGTTCATTTGAATGTAATTCATTGATGGATAACAGTGGCCCTTCGACCTGCTCCTCCAATGTGTCAGACCTGCCATCCCAAAAGTAGCTACGATAATAATTTACATTCAAGATGCTAGGGGTGTTTCGATGCAATACTCTTTTTATAGACAGCGCTTGTTCGTATCCATCTTGATAATACTTGCTAGGAACGTGACACGATGCACAAGAAAGCTCACCGCTTTCAGATAGAGCAGGGTTAAAAAATAGACGAGACCCAGCTTTCACCAATTCGCTCTTGTAGCTAGCCGGAAACGAATTCATGTTTTCTCCAAGTGCTTGGAGCGGAGAGCCAATCAACAGCAAACTAGCAACAATAACGAAATATGGTAGTCCTAAAATCTGTAGGATGGGGCGCGAGACCACGCTAGGCTTTGCCTGTCCTATCATCCTATAGATCACAG
>JAIZWN010000515.1 GCA_020443945.1 Candidatus Thiosymbion ectosymbiont of Robbea hypermnestra
GTGGCGGCCGAAAACCGCTCCGCAACTTGGCCGCCAGGCGGCCGATCCCCCAGAGATACTCGACCGGGAGCTGTCGAACGGCATATTCCCGCAATCTTCGTGGCCGGTCGAGAAGGCCGAATTCCCCGTGTCGCGCGTCCTCCATGTGGGGAATACCCACCTCATCGGAGCCGGAGGCCGCGATCATCACATCGCTGTAGCCATCATAAAAGAGCACGATGTCCGGGCGCCCGCCCTGGTGGATGGCGCGCAGCAGGGCGATGGTTTCCTGCGTGCCCACATAGCTGGGCTGGCCATAATTCGTCACCTGGACACGATACCCCCGCGCGTGCAGCAGCTTGCTCAGATGGGAGGCAACCGTGTAGTCGTCCCGCGCGCCCCAGCCCCACATGGTGGAGGCGCCGAAGGTGAACAGACGCACCGGCGGCGGATCATCGACGGCGGCCTTCCGCGGAGGGTGTCGGGTGTCGCCTGTTGCGATACCCTCCCGCGGCGGCGGGTTCCAGGTCGCCCGCAGGCCATCGCGGTCCACCTGGATGGTCCGGCCCTGGAAGGGCGGACGCCGCCGATAGACATAGGGGCGCCAGATGAACGGCTGGACCGATGGGACGATCCCCTTCGACAGAATGAGCTCCCTATAGTGATCGCGCACCCATTCGGCGCCTTGGTGGGCGTCGGCTCCGGTTCGCAGCCATTTTTTGATCGTAAGCTCGGCGCCTGCGTCCTCGGTCAGCGGCCGATCCAGGAGCCAATCCCTGGCCGTCAGCGCCAGGCGCAGCCCCACCTCGCTCAGGACGATCAGCAGCAGCAGGATGCCCAGGATCAGCCAGCCCGTGCGCAGGCCCGACCCCACCGCCCGCAAGGAGCGGGTAAAGGCGTCTCCCCTCCTGGATGGTGACCTTGTAATCTTGTTGTCTCCGGTTGTGAATCCGCGGATTACGCCGATTGAGGTATTGCCTTTTACGACACCCTCGGAGGGAGAGGGGATCAAAAACCATTGGCTCTTTATGGATTCCAGACTGTTTTGCCTTGGCCGCGGAGTCATCTGGTTTCTCGCTGCCGTCACCACTCCCTCGTTACCCTGCGGTCTTGCCGGGAGTGTAGGATGTGGTGAGCCGGCGGGCAGGGATGCCCGCGGCGAACCGCATCGCTGAGCCAGAAGCCAATGATGCGGTTCGCGCCGGTCGCTCCCGCGCCCAGCGCTCACCACATCCTACGAGTCCATGCCGGGGGATGGCGGACCGATCAGTCTGGAATCCATAAAGAGCCAAACCATTTAAAAACTTACCACTACCCAAAATCGATGGGAATGGGGTGTCAGGGCGTGATTTTGGTTCAGGTATCGTTGTGAACGGCAAAGAGGTCGAGCATTTGTTCCGCCGCCTGCTGCTCGGCGCGGCGTCGGCTGCTGCCTTCTCCCCGGGTCTCCTGGCCGCTGGCGGGCAGGGTGCAACGCACCTGGAAGTGGCGGTCGTGATCGCTGCCGGTGATTTGCAGCACTTGGTATTCGGGTAGGGGGTGTTTGCGCGCCTGCACCCGTTCCTGGAGGCGGGTTTTGGCGTCCTTCAGGGTGCTGGCGGTCTGTAGCCGCTCGAGGGACGCCGCGAATACCGAGAGGATGACCTCCCGCGCCGCCGCGAGGCCCCCGTCCAGATAGACCGCGGCCAGGACCGCCTCGAGGGCATCGGCAAGGATGGAGTCGCGGGCATGGCCGCCGGAGCGCAGCTCCCCGGTCCCCAGCCGCAGGTAATCGCCGAGGTCCAGGCCGCGGGCCAGCGCCGCAAGCGATTCCCGCTTGACCAGGGAGGCCCGCAGCCGGCTCAGCCGGCCTTCGTCGGCGTCCGGGAAACGGTTCCAGAGGGCCTCGGCGATGACGAGTCCGAGCAGGGCGTCGCCCAGAAACTCCAGGCGCTCGTTGTTTTCTCCGGGGATGCTGCGATGGGTCAGGGCCCGCACGAGCAATCCGGGCTCGCGGAAGCGATAACCGAGCAGACGCGCCAGTTGTTCGGTGTCCCCTTTCATGCCCGGTCTACTCGATGGACTGGCCGAGACGGCCCCAGGCCACCGGAAAGCCGTCGCGCGCGTTATCCCAGCTCATCCAGATCGCAAAGGCCCTGCCCACCAGGTTTGCTTCCGGGACCAGGCCCCAGCAGCGGCTGTCGTTGCTATGGTCTCGGTTATCGCCCATCACGAAGTAGTTGCCCGCCGGTACCCGGATCGCCTTCCCGTCCGCCAGCGCGGAGTAGGGGGTGCACTTGTAGTCCGGTGCTCGCGAATCGACCAGGATCCGATGTTCGAGGCCGGTGAGGTCTTCGAGGCGCAGCTCCGCGGCGGTCATGGCCACTCCCGAGCCGACGCCCTGGTAAGTCCCGGCGGGTGTCTGGATGGCCGGCTTGCCGTTCACGTAGAGGGTCTTGTCACGATAGCGGATCCTGTCCCCCGGCACGCCGACGACTCGCTTAATGTAGTCGATGGAGGGGTCGCCGGGAAAGCGAAACACCGCCACGTCGCCCCGCTCGGGGGCGCCGATTTCCAGGAACTTGCGATTCAGAACCGGCCACCGCAGCCCGTAGGCGAATTTGTTGACCAGGATGAAGTCGCCCACCAGCAGGGTCGGCATCATGGAGCCCGAGGGGATGCGGAAAGGCTCGATGAGGAAGGAGCGCAGCAGCAATACGATGAGGATGACGGGGAAAAAGGAGCGCGCGTATTCGACAATGACCGGCTCCTTGTAAGCGGCGGCCGACGCATCGGCCGTGGCCCGCGCGGCGTCGGCCCGGTCCGGCCGGGGCGCCGACCGCCGGCGCCGCGGGGCGAACAGTAGCGCGTCCGCGAGCCAGATACCGCCGGTCACCAGGCAGGCGAGCGTCAGAATGGTGGGGAAATCGAATTTCATCAGGTGGGTATCCTTGTGTCGAGGGGGCCGGAACGGATCGTTGCGATCCGCCCACATCCATAAACCATCGATTATCCTTCCCAACCTGGAGCACCGCAAGGAAAGCCTCTTATCGAATCTCTCCCTTATTTACCTGCTTCATGCACCGCTTGCCCGCCTTCGGCTTCTCCGGTAGCGTGCGCTCGCAGGTCACGTCGCCGCCGTAGCATTCGGGGGTCCCATTTCCGCGCCGGGCCTTACAGATAAGGACAACAGACTTGTACCCGATCGTTAAACAAGATTACCTATGACGCAAACCGACGCGGGCCGTGACCGGCAAGACCGAGGGGAGAGGAGCGGTATGAACCCTGCGGCAATCCTCCCCAAGCTGCGCGCCCAGGTGCCGCGGCTGCTGGCGGTTTATGCCTTCGGCAGCCGTATTCAGGGCACGGCCAGGGCGGACAGCGACCTGGATCTGGCGGTGCTGGTGGCCGGTTATGCCGAGCCGCTGTTACTCTGGGAGCTGGCGGGCGAGCTGGCCGATCCGGCTGGCTGCCCGGTGGACCTGTTGGACCTGCGGGCCGCATCCACCGTAATGCAGTACCGGATTATTACCGAGGGGCAGCGTTGGTGGGCAAAGGACGCGCAGGCGGTGCTCTACGAGGCGGCGATTCTCAGTGAAAAAACGGCGCTCGACACTGCCCGCGCCGGGTTGCTGGAAGAGATACGCAAGCGGGGGACGGTGTATGGCCGATGATGTCCTGATCAACAAGGCGGCCACCATCGAAAGGTGTGTGGCGCGGGCGCGGGAGGAATATGCCGCCGACCCCGATAGCTTCGCCCGGGACCACACCCGTCAGGATGCCGCCATCCTGAACATCCAGAGGGCCTGTGAAGCGGCCCTGGATATGGGGCAACATCTGATTCGGCGTGAACGGCTGGGGGTGCCGCAAAGCGCACGCGATGTCTTTGCCCTGTTGGCGCGGGGGGGATGGATAGATGCCGAGTCAGCCGATCGCCTCAAACGGATGGTCGGTTTTCGCAACATCGCCGTGCATGATTACCAAAGCCTGCAACTGCCCATCACCGTCAGCATTATCCGGGAACACCTCGATGATTTTCTGACCTACAGCAAGACCCTCTTGTTACGAGATGCATCCCAGTAGGATGGGTAGAGGCGCGGGCTCGGGTAGTGGTTTTTGGCACGGTTTTTCCCGCGCCGAAACCCATCACTCTCGGTCTTATAGTTCTTTAATCTCTTCGATTGAAAGCCCTGAAGTTTTGGCAATGACTGCCATACTGATCTTTTCTTGCTTCATTGCCTTTGCTACTTCAATCTTACCCTCCTTTAAGCCTTCTTCTTTACCTTCTTTTAACCCCTCTGTTTTGCCTTCGTTCCTGATCCGCTTCTTGAGTTTGTAAGGCAAAATCCAGCGTTCGCTTGCCTGGAGTTTCTTGAAGAGCCCCGACTCGACAA
>JAIZWN010000516.1 GCA_020443945.1 Candidatus Thiosymbion ectosymbiont of Robbea hypermnestra
TCGACAGCTCCCGGTCGAGTATCTCTGGGGGATCGGCCGCCTGGCGGCCAAGTTGCGGAGCGGTTTTCGGCCGCCACCGGATAAGCGACCACGGAACCGCCCGCCGAATGATGAGGTTATCCGGCAAACCCTGCATGTCTATGCCGCCAACTTGGCCTTCGTCGCGTCCCTGGGCCGACGCTACGGGTTCGAGCCCCTGTTCTATTGGCAGCCCAATCTCTTTCTCAAGCGCCACCACTCACCCAGCGAACGGATCGCGGCCGGGCATCTGTCCCCGTTCCGGCAGGCGTTCGACGCCGTCTCCCGGCGGGTACGAGAGTCCGCGGTGCTCAATGACCATCCCGGTTTTCACGATATCAGCGCACTGTTCGACGACTTGGCGGCACCCTATTACGTGGACGGGGTCCACCTCTCCGAACCGGGCAACCGGTTGGTCGCCGAGGCCATGGTGGACGACCTGATCGATCTGATCGACCGCCGCCAGCAAGTAAGTGAGTGAGTGGGTAGTGGTAAATTTTCATATCACACCAAGACACCAAGCCACAAAGGGATCGTGGGTCATGGGTAAGGCGCCCGTTGGCCGTCATTCCGGCAGGGA
>JAIZWN010000517.1 GCA_020443945.1 Candidatus Thiosymbion ectosymbiont of Robbea hypermnestra
CTTCCCCAGGTCTTTCCATCAGGTCCTTTTATAACCTTTCTTGGTGTTTCCTTGGAAACAGAACATACAAGGATGGGCAAAGCCAACGCCCGGCAGGAGGGCATGAAGTTCCGGTCAGGCCACGGCGGTTTCCAAACCCTGGCGGTTCGTCGGCTACACGAAGCGCCGCATGCCCATCAATCCGGCTGGATGCTCATTGCAACCTTCCTAATAGGACAGGATTAACAGGATTTTCAGGATGAACAGGATTCTTTATTCGCGTTCATTTGCGGCAAAAAAATGATTCCCATGTTATCGGTACTTCGGTACTGACGCACCAAAGCGGAGACGTGACAATGGCCCGAGTGTTCAATTTCAGTGCCGGCCCCGCGATGTTGCCGGCAGAGGTCCTGCAACAGGCCCGGGAGGAGATGCTGGATTGGCGGGGGAGCGGCATGTGCGTCGCGGAGATGAGCCACCGCGGCAAGGAGTTCGTGTCCATTGCCGAGCAGGCGGAGGCCGATCTGCGCGAGCTCCTCGCCATTCCCGAAAACTACCGGGTGCTCTTTCTGCAGGGCGGGGCCTCCAGCCAGTTCGCCATGGTGCCTATGAATCTGCTGCGTGGCGGCGATAAGGCCGACTATCTGAACACCGGCTCCTGGTCCAAGAAGGCCATTGCCGAGGCCAGGCGGTTTTGTACGGTCGGGATCGCCGCCTCTACCGAGGACGCGCGCTTCACCCGCGCCCCCGCCCAGGACGAGCTGGCGCTCGACCCGGAGGCGGCCTATGTCCACTACACTCCCAACGAGACTATCGAGGGGGTGGAGTTTCCCTCTGTGCCCGAGACCGGCGACAAGCCTCTGGCGGCGGATATGTCCTCCACCCTGCTGTCCCGACCTCTCGAGGTGTCGCGCTACGGGGTCATCTATGCCGGGGCCCAAAAGAACCTGGGGCCGGCGGGGTTGACGGTGGTGATCGTGCGCGAGGAGCTGATCGGCCAGCCCTTGGCCGGGACGCCGACCCTATTCGATTACCGGACCCATGCTCAGACCGACTCCCTATACAATACCCCGCCGACCTATGCCTGGTATCTGGCCGGCCTGGTGTTCCAGTGGCTCAAGCGCCGCGGCGGGTTGGCGGCCATGGCGGCGATCAACGCCCGCAAGGCCGAGGCTCTGTACGCGGCCATCGATGCTTCCGGCTTCTATGCCAATCCGGTGGAGCCCGCCTGCCGCTCCTGGATGAATGTGCCCTTTACCCTGGCCGACCCGGAGCTGGACCGGACCTTTTTGACGGAGGCCAAGGCGGCGGGGTTGGTTACTCTCGAGGGCCATCGCTCCGTAGGCGGTATGCGGGCGAGCATTTACAATGCCATGCCCGAGGAGGGTGTGCGGGCCTTAATCGCCTTCATGCGGGAGTTCGAACGGCGGTATGGATAATGCTTGAACCGCAAAGGCGCAAAGGGCGCAAAGATGCAGGATACGGTGGGCGTAGCGAACCGCGTCTGGGAACGGTAGCATGCCCAACACATCGGTTGGACGTTAGGCACGGGCCACCCAATGATGCGGTTCGCAATCTGCTGTGCGTCCCTGCACAGCAGGCGCTCACCCTATCCTATGCTCGATCGACATGGCTGACGACCGGCAATAAATAACGGTTCCCCCTTTGCAGGTATCGCCCTTTGCGACACCCGACGCGGTCCAGGGATGGGCTTTTGCGACACTCTCTTCGCGGGAGCGGAAATCATGCAACCGGCGATTCAGCCAACGCCCTACGAGCTTCTGGAGGTCTTGCCCGAGGGTCTGACCGGGGAGGTACTGAATGGGCAGTTGTATACCCAACCACGGCCCTCGGGTCCCCATGGTCGCGTCTCTTTCAAGCTTGCTTCCAGGATCGATGGCCCTTATGACGAGGGTCTTGGTGGCCCCGGCGGCTGGTGGATTTTTATCGAGCCCGAGGTGCATTTGGTGCGCGATGTCGAGGTGGTGGTGCCGGATCTGGCCGGTTGGCGACGTGAGCACATGCCGTTACCTCCCAAGGATCATCGCTTCGAGGTCACTCCCGATTGGATCTGCGAAATCCTGTCTCCTTCCACCGGCAACAAGGATCGTCGGATCAAGCTGCCACTGTACGCCCACTATGGCGTGTCATATGCTTGGTTGATCGATCCGAACAAGCGCACGCTGGAGACCTATCGACTCGTTGCCAGTGATTGGATCGAGACCGGCCGTTTTGCCGATACCGACCAGGTTGCCGCGCCGCCGTTCGAGTCCGTGGCCATCGAGTTGGCCGGCCTGTGGCTTCCGGCTTGGCCTTAACCATCACGGAATCTGATGGGGCTGAATCTGGCGGGGATAGGGGTACCCAAAGGTTGGCAAGCTGAATGGTGGGAAATTCGGTAGTGTTCTAACTTTGTTGTTTCCGGGATTCAGTGTATATACCCAAAGACAACAAAGTGACGGCACCACCGCTG
>JAIZWN010000518.1 GCA_020443945.1 Candidatus Thiosymbion ectosymbiont of Robbea hypermnestra
GTGACCCACCGACAAGTGTATGGGTTTGCTGCATTTGATTTTCGGGGGATTCGGTTAATTGAGAACGCCCCCTAGTTCTCTTCGCCGTCGAGGCGCCGAGCCTCTCTGAAGCGGTTCCAGGTCTCTCCCGAGAGGCGCCGAGTCTCCTTTCCGGTCCCACGCCCAGTCCGCGCAGAATGCGGGGAATCTCCGGTCAGTCGGCCAGGCGCCAGGCGATTGTTTCGCCGGCCCGTAGCGGCACCAGGCGGTGGCGCGCGAACCCGTAGGTATCCGGCACCCGCCAGGTCTCCCTGACCAGGCGGATCGATTCCCGGTTGTGCGGCAGGCGGTAGAAATCGGCCCCGAACCGGCTCGCGAATCCCTCCAGGCGGTCGAGCGCCCCGGCCTGCTCGAAGACCTCCGCGTAGAGCTCCAGCGCGGCGTGGGCACTGAAGATGCCGGCGCACCCGCAGGCGGCCTCCTTCTCCGCGCGGGGATGGGGCGCGCTGTCCGTTCCGAGGAAGAACTTGGGATTGGCGCTGGTCGCGGCCTCGACGAGCGCCCGCCGATGGGTCTCCCGCTTGAGGATGGGCAGACAATAGCAATGGGGTCGGATGCCCCCCGCCAGCATGGCATTGCGGTTATAAAGCAAGTGATGCGCCGTGATGGTGGCCGCCAGCCGCACGGACGCCGCGCGGACGAATTGGACCGCGTCGGCCGTGGTGATGTGCTCCAGGACGATCCGCAATGCGGGAAACTTCCGCAGCAGGGGCTCCAGGACCGTATCGAGAAAGCACTTTTCACGGTCGAAGATATCCACCTCCCCGGCGGTGACCTCCCCGTGCACCAGCAGCGGCAGATCCAGACGCTGCATCGCCTCCAGCACCGGATAGACGCGCTCGATGCGGGTGACGCCGCGCGCGGAGTTGGTTGTGGCCCCCGCGGGGTAGAGCTTGATCCCGTGGACCGCTTTGGCGGCGACGGCGCGCGCGACTTCCTGGGGCGGCAGATCGTCGGTGAGATACAGGGTCATCAGCGGCTCGAAGCCCTGCCTCGCGGGCAGGGCGGCGAGGATGCGGTCGCGGTAGGCCATCGCCTGCACGGTGTCCGTGATCGGGGGGGCGAGATTCGGCATCACGATGGCGCGGGCAAACCGGCGCGCCGTGTAGGGCGCCACCGCCGCCATCCGTTCCCCGTCCCGCAGATGCAGATGCCAATCGTCGGGCTTGAGGAGACGCAGCTCGGTCTCAATAGGCATGGTCTTTGCTCCGGCGGGGCGGGCGTGGGTGCATTACTCGACTCTCCGTGGATTTTCCCTCTCCCCGCCTTTTCCCGAGGCCGGTGTCGTGACCCTCTTGTCTGCGATTTTCAATCCACAGAGTACACGGATTTCCACCGATTGTTTCGTTTTTCACCGGTGAAAAACCGTGTAATCTGTGGACAAAAATAAGGCGCCTTGGGTGGTGTTGTAATTTTGTTATCCCTGGGTATATACGCCGAATCCCGGACACAACCAAAGCAAAACAAGTTACGGT
>JAIZWN010000519.1 GCA_020443945.1 Candidatus Thiosymbion ectosymbiont of Robbea hypermnestra
GTGACCCACCGACAAGTGTATGGGTTTGCTGCATTTGATTTTCGGGGGATTCGGTTAATTGAGAACGCCCCCTAGTTGTCAGGTCCCAAAGCACAAAGCCGTTCGACGAAATAGCGGGCGCTCGGACAAGCGGGGTGCCCAGCCGCGCGTCTGACATCGAACCCGTGATGGCCTATGAATTTTCTGGCGAATAGGATTTTGTTTGCCCCCGGACCACGCCCGGTATGACGGCCAATCTCTTTTAGTTGGTAATCTTCAACCTGCGGATGGTCTTGGTTGTCATATCCGAATCCCCACGACGTTCGGGGTTGCGATCCAATCCGTGTTCCTTACATTCCTTGGCCCCGAGGTGGGCAGGTGTGATTCAGAGCGCGAGCTGGACCCGAACGGCATTCTCGACGGCGCGCAGGTTCGCCGCCGACAGAACGCCGAGCTGCTCGGTCAGACGGGATTTGTCCGCCGTGGTCAGCTGATCCGCCATCGCCTTGCTCTCGGCCTCCCCGATGCGGACCCTGGCCTCGCTGGGATAGAGCCTGGAGGTATTACTGCTCAGCGGGACCACTTGCACCCGGTTCAGAAAGCGGTTGGCGGAGTCGTTGCTGACGATGACGGCCGGACGGCGCTTCCTGATCTCGCCGCCGACCGCGGGGTCGAAATCGACCCACCAGACCTCACCGCGACGCATTCGCTACGTCTCCGATCAACGCCTGGCTCCACTCGGTCGCCTCCTGCTCGCGTTCCGAGTCCGCCGCCATCTCACGATAGGCGACATCCAGCTCGGTCTCCGGCGCCAGCTCCCGCGCGCGTTGGAGCACTACGTCGATGAAGTCGTCGGGTACCTGGAACCAGAAGGGGTGACCGCGGCTCTGAGGGCTACCCAGGGGCCGCGTGTCGTTGCCGTTCCAGCGGATGCCGACTCCGGGCTGACCGTCCCAGTCGAGCCGGGCGACTGCGCAGTCGTCCGCGCCGCCGTCGTAGATTACCTGCACGTTGGAGACATGGCGCTTAGGGCTGATGACATCCCTGGGATTGTAGGGCCCGGTCATGGCGTCGGTCCTCGCGTTTGGCTGATACGCGGGAAAGGCTAGATGTATTCGATACATATGTCAATACATAGGGTAATACCTATAATCCTATGTGCTACACGGGCTTGCGCCGCCGGTGTCTCTGCCGCCAATGTTGCGGTTCCTGCGTCACGCCGACAAAAAACTTCGTGCTTTTTGCGCCTTTGTGGGTGAATTTCATGTTTTGCCTGTATCCTTACCGATGATGGGGAGGATCGATATGCCCTCGTCCCGCGATTTCCGTGGCAAAGCACAGGAAGCAAGGGAGCGTCGGCGACAAGCGGAGTGCGAGGGTCCCCGCGTAGCCGTCGGGCCGGGCGTTGCCTCGACGTCTACGCATGAGCGCAGACGGGAGAGAAAAGACAAGGCCATCCGACACGGCGTCGAGATTTCGGGTTGCGCGAAAAATGGCGACGCTCCGGTGACCTGTCCACGGTTTGCCCATGACCAGCCTATACTATGATTGTTTTGCCGGTATCAGTGGGGATATGCACCTGGGGGCCCTGCTCGATCTGGGGGTCGAGGCGGCCGCGTTGCATGCCGGGCTCGACCGGTTGGCCCTGGAGGGTTTTCGGCTGCGCATCGCGCCGAACCGTCGTGGCGGCATCGCCGGCACCCGGGCGGAGGTGGTGCTCGCTGCCGGGACCGAGCGACCGGCGCGTTCCCTGGCGGCGGTCCGGGGATTGCTCGAGGGCTCCGGGCTTAGCCAGAGGGTGGCGGCCTTCAGCCTGGAGGTCTTCGAGCGCCTGGCGGCGGCGGAGGCCAAGGTCCACGGCATTCCGGTCGAGCAGGTACACTTCCATGAGGTAGGGGCGGTGGATGCCTTGGTGGATGTGGTCGGCGCGGCCATCTGTCTGGAACAGCTGGGCTGGCCGACGGTGATCGGTTCGGTGGTAGAGCTCGGCTCCGGGGTCGTGGACTGTGCCCACGGCCGGTTGCCGGTGCCGGCCCCCGCGACCCTGGAGCTGCTGCGGGATGTCCCTACGCGGCGCGGCGGCATGCCCTTCGAGGCCACGACGCCCACCGGGGCCGCCATTCTGACCACCGCGGCCGAGCGCTTCGAGACGCAAGGGGACCTGGTTCCCCGGCGTGTGGGCTATGGCGTCGGCCACCGCCACGGGCCCCTGCCGAACCTGCTGCGGGTACTGATCGCGGAGCCCATCCCCGCCCGGCGCGAGGCCCTGTCGTTGCTGGAATGTAACATCGATGATATGAGCCCGGAATTCTATCCCCACCTGCTGGATCGGCTATTGGCCGGTAACGCCGGGGATGCCTGGATGACGCCGCTGGTGATGAAAAAGGGGCGACCGGGTATCCTGGTAAGCGTGCTGTGCGAGGAACGCCACGAATCGGCGCTGATCCGGCTTTTGTTTGCGGAGACCACGACCCTGGGGGTACGCCGGGGTAGGGTCTCCCGCACCGCCCTGGAGCGGACCGTGCGCCGCCTCGAGACCCCCTATGGTCCGGTGCCCGTCAAAATAACCGTGCGGCCGGACGGAAGCCGGCGGGCCAAACCCGAGTACGAGGCCTGCCGGTCCATCGCCCTGGAGCGGAATCTGCCTTTGTGGACGGTCTATCGCGAGCTGGAGCGGCTCCTGGAGGAGAATGATGGAAGCTGATGGCTACAAGCGGTTACTCGACCGATTACAGGAAATGCCGGCGGTGGCCGTCGGGTTTTCCGGGGGTGCGGACAGCACCCTGTTGCTGGCGGTGGCCAAGGAGGCCCTGGGGGATCGGGTATTGGCGCTCACGGCCGTGACGCCCTTTACCGCGCGCCAGGAGGTCACCGATGCCCTGGACATGGGTACCCGGCTGGGGGTGCGCCACGAGTTGGTGGAACTCGCCATGCCGGAAGGGGTGGAGGCCAATCCGCCGGACCGTTGTTACCTCTGCAAGCGCGCCCTGTTCGGCAAGCTACTCCAGGTGGCGCGGGAGGCCGGGTTCGCACAGGTAGTCGAAGGCAGCAATCTGGACGACCTGGGGGATTTCCGCCCCGGTATGCGCGCCCTGCGGGAGCTGGACATCGAAAGCCCGCTGCTCACGTGCAAGCTCTCCAAGGCGGATGTGCGTCGCCTGTCGGAATCCCTGGGTCTGCCCACCTGGAACAAACCCACCAACGCCTGTTTACTCACCCGGCTGCCCATCGGCCAGCGCGTCACCATGGAAGACCTGAACCGCCTGGAAGAAGCGGAGCGCTTCCTTCGGGCGCGGGGCTTTCTCTGCGTGCGGGTACGCATGCATGGCGATCTGGCGCGGATCGAGGTGGCCCCGGAGCAGCGCCGACAACTGCTCGATGAGACCGAGATCATCACCGAGACCCTGCAGAAACTTGGTTTCCATCATATTACCCTGGACCTGCTGGGCTATCGTCTCGGGAGCATGGACCCGGTCGGCCTGGGGTGTGACCGCATCCCCACGGATCTGGCGGCGGAACCCGTCGCGGGGCCGGTGTTGGATCCGGTGGGCCTGAACCAGCCCGCCCCATCCGGCGGACGGGTCGGGTCGGTTTGAGCCCGAGCCGGCTCGCCGAGCTGCTGGAGGCGGTGCGCCGGGGCGAGCTCCCGGTGCCGGAGGCCCTGGATCGGCTACGGGACCTGCCCTACAGCGAGCTGCGCGAAGCCAAAATCGATAACCACCGGGAGCTGCGTCAGGGCTACCCGGAGGTCGTCTTCTGTCAGGGCAAGACCAAGGAACAGGTGCGCGAGATCCTGGGCTACATGATCCGCGAGCGCACGCACAATGTGCTGGCTACCCGGGCCGAGGCCGACCTCTTCGCGGCGGTCTCCGACCTGCACCCGGAGCTGCGTTACAACCCCCTGGGCCGCACCCTGGTGCTGGCGCGCGAGCCGCCGACGGCGGTGGGGGAGGGCACCCTGGCGCTCATAACCGCCGGCACCGCCGACCGGCCGGTAGCGGAGGAGGCGCTCGAAACCGCCCGCCTGTTCGGCATTCGCGTCGAGCGTATCGACGATGTGGGGGTCGCCGGCCTGCACCGACTGGTCGCCTATCTGCCGGTATTGCGGCGGGCGCGGGTACTGATCGTGGTCGCGGGCATGGAAGGGGCGCTGGCCAGCGTGGTCGCCGGGTTGGTAAGCAGCCCCGTGATCGCCGTTCCCACCAGCGTCGGTTACGGGGCCAGCTTCGGGGGGCTTGCCGCCCTGCTCACCATGCTCAACAGCTGCGCCGGGGGCGTGGGCGTGGTCAACATCGACAACGGCTACGGAGCCGCCTGTCTCGCGGGCGCCATCCTGCGCGCCTGAGCGAATACGGCTCGTACAAATCCTGGAAACAAAAACTACCAAATGACGATTTTCCGCTTCCTTCCTGTTCAACCGCCGGCCGCGGTCGAATAGGGCGGTCTGTCCCTGGACCGCGCCGGGTATCGCCTGTTGTGGCCCCCCCTATGCGTGCTTGCGCACCCATTCACTGAGGATCCTATCCATCCTGGTTTGCCACCCGCGCCCCGTAGAGCGGAAGTGATCCACAACCTCCGCGGAAAGCCGGATTGTAATCCGCTCCTTGGTCACGTCCGCCTTGGGGCGTCCGGGGCGTAGTGTCGGCTTGGCCTGCTCCCATTCCGCGTCCGTGAACGGACGCGCGTCGAAATCCGACACGGCGGCCTTGGTGATGGCCGCATCCTCCTCCGGGGTCGGGATCAGGGTATCTGGCTTAAGTTTGGGCATAGTGGTCGATCTCTTGCCGGTTGGCTTTCTCCCATTCCGCGTCCGTGAACGGACGCGCGTCGAAATCCGACACAGCGGCCTTGGTGATGGCCGCATCCTCCTCCGGGGTCGGGATCAGGGTATTTGGCTTGGCTCTTTATGGATTCCAGACTGGTAGAATATTTTGCGCAAATTCGCCTTCTCAGCAAGCCAGCGGGACATTGTACA
>JAIZWN010000520.1 GCA_020443945.1 Candidatus Thiosymbion ectosymbiont of Robbea hypermnestra
AATTTACATGGCAACCTCCTTTCAGGTTGCTAGACTGACCAGGCTTTGCCTGGCGCACCAAAGACACGAAGAATTTTTCCCTGCCGTCGCTGATCATCCGCGAGATTTTCATCGCAGACTCTAAAGACCATGGTCGTTTCCCTTTACCCTTGTCTCTCTTGGTGACTTGGTGTCTTTGTGTGATGTTCGACGTGACTCAGGTAGACACCTGATCACTTGAAAATTTACCACTACCCGCGGCTCGAAAAGCAGAGGGGCCTCCCTCGCACGCGAAGCCGTGTGGGTTATCAGGCCGCGACCGCGGCTTTCGCCTGCTCGGCCAGGGCCGCGAAGCCCTCTTTGTCGTGATAGGCGATGTCCGCCAGCACCTTGCGGTCCACCTCGACACCGGCCTGATTCAAGCCGTTCATAAAGCGGCTGTAGGACATCCCATGCTCGCGCGCGGCCGCATTGATGCGGATGATCCACAGGGAACGGAACTGGCGCTTTTTCTGGCGCCGATCCCGATAGGCATACTGGCCGGCCTTGATGACGGCCTGCTTGGCGACTCGATAGACCTTACTGCGGGCGCCATAGTAGCCCTTGGCCTCTTTCAGCACCTTTTTGTGACGGGCGTGTGCTGTAACGCCCCGCTTGACACGCGGCATGGGGTTCTCTCCGGAATCGCTCCGATCGAATAGCTTTAGGATGACGGCTTGGCGTCCGTGCGAACGGGACCCGCGCGCGGGTCAGCAGTAGGGGATCATCCGCTGGGCGGACTTTATGTCCGCCTTGTGCAGTGTATTGGGACTGCGCAGATGGCGCATCCGCTTGGTGCTCTTCTTGGTCAATATGTGCCGCCGGTGGGAGGCATTCCGCTTGAAGGTTCCGGCGGCATTGCGATGGAAGCGCTTGGCCGCCCCGCGATTGGTTTTGATTTTCGGCATCTCTTTAGTCCTGTTTCACCATTTTTTTATCGAATTATCATGTCGCTCTGAGACTTCTTTGTCAGGCAGCTTTTTGGTATTGTTGAACAATTTTTGATAACGCTCTTAGTGTTTCATTAACCGATTTTGCATCAGGGAACATTTTTGCCACATCAGGTTCAAGCATAATAAGCTTTACTCCTTCGTGGTATTGTTTAGCATATTTCCCGCGAACTCCACCTGTCATCCGAGAAAAGTCATATTCCTCACGAAGCTCGTCGTTTAGCTCGTCATCATATTCCGTGTTCATAAAAATTCCGCTCTCGCTTGGTTGCCTGCCGGGCACTGATGATTCGAATTGTTTCATCGCGATATGCATAGGAGATAACCAATATTCTGTTTTCGCCGGAAAGCCCGATAATAATATAGCGTTCTTCCTGAACAGAGTATTCGGGATCAGGGTAAGTCATAGACAGAGTATCCCCAAATACGGTAGATGCTTCTTCAAAAGAGACACCATGCTTCCTGCTATTGATATCCGCTTTTTGGGGATTCCACTCAAAATCCATCAAAAATCCCTTTAAGAGCACCTTGAAAAATGAGTAGAGGATTCATTTAGATACCTGTCCCAAAGACGAATAATAGCCAGCGCAAAACTCCTTCAATTATCATACCTATCTGGTTTGGTGCTTCGTCAGGAACTCTCGAATTATGTTCATTCTTCTGGCGTTATGTCCATCCATAAACGGGTGCCCAAATTCTTTGCGAATGAGCAGGGTTTTCCCTATATCCTTCGCGCGCTTTGATAATTCCATTGACATCTCTCTTGTTACAACCTTATCTTTTTCTCCAAAGATAAACAGTGATTCACCAGACAAGGTTAAGATGTTATTTATCGGATCATGACCAGGAGGACAACCATAGTCAGACAGGGTGCTCGGCGCGGAGTCAATTACAACCATTTTCTTAGTGTTATCATCCTTCAAAACATCTAGCAGAACCACTCCGCCAAATGACATTCCGTAAAATGCACGATTTCCGTACCGCAAAGAATCGAGGTAATCCTTTATTTGCCGGTAATCATTTAAAATAGCCTTGAATCTCCTTTTTCCTTCCGATCTTCCATAGCCGCGATAATCAAAGATATAGACATCGAATCCTGCGCGAGATAATTCTGAAAAACGATCAATAATCTGATCTGCAAGCATCGCGTTGCCTTGCGAAACAAGTATATATCCGTTTGCGCCTGTTTCATTACGTGACTTCAACTTATATCCACGCAATACCTTTCCATCTCTCGTGTTAATAGAGATATCTTTTATGTTATTATTGCTTTTTAAACGATCAGGGTTTGGTTTACCCGCCAGATTACTCCACATCCAGAATACGAATGGCTCTTTGATGCTGCCACAAATCGTGGCTTCTAAATCCGTGTTAGAGGATGCGGAGACGGAGTAAATGATAAATGACACGCAAAAGAGGTGTAATAGTGATGTTTTTTTCATTTTCACAATATTTTTTCCAAGGGTAAGCCCACTTCATCTTCAATTTCCTTCCTTTGTTTGGAATGAGACAAATCAGAAAATGGGAAAGGGACAACGACTACCGAACTGACTGTAGGTATGACCATGCCTGATCTTCTTCCGGTTGATCCCAATCTTCGGCCAGAGACTGTTCACTCAGAAGCGATTCCTGATTAGGAAAACCAAGTGGATCTTCTTCCAAAATTATTACCAATGCACGCTGAACAGACTTGACCCGTAGCATTTCAGCAAGATGTACCATACCATCTTCATCGATTGTTGCTTCAACAGTACGAACCATTTTCACGGCCTATAAAGAATTCCAAGCTGAATCGGCTTGTTCACAATCGTCAGATGTTATCTGGCTCCCGCGCTCCAGCGTGGGAGCCAGTCCAGACGCCCCAGCATCATGAAACATTGGTTGCCGGAGTGACCACAGTCGCGTTCCCACACTGGAGTGTGGGAACGCGCCAGAGCCATTGATTCCCCCTCTCCCCAACCCCTCTCCCGCCAGGGGCGAGGGGCTTTGGGCTTTGGCAAACCTTGCCGCTCGGGTAGGTTGGGGTGAAGTCGCCCCGACAGGGGCGACGAACCCCAACAGCTTTGGTTTGAGAAGCCATTTGTTGGGGTTCGCTACGCTCACCCCAACCTACATTTCTCACCTGGACTGCGCGGCATGGCTTGAGTTTTTAGACAGCCTCTAAGGTCGAAAACCTGATGCCTTCGGCATGGTTCTCTATTCTGGAAATAGCCAATTCCCTGGTATGTCATTTGGTAGCGACTTCCTGTTGCGTCAGGCCGGATGCTTCCCTGGCCTGCCTCAATAGCGCGCCAACTTTAAAGGCCTGGTATCCTTCATCGAAACCTTCATCGAATGCCGCGTCTGTTTTTCTTCTTTTGGTAATGTATTGTTGGAGATCGCTCATGGTTCTTGCCGCCTGCTCAGGTAGTCTTCCTTTCGGTTTTCTGCGATTTTGACTTCTTTCCGTGGCGTTTTCTGAGACTTCTTCTGAAATGCATGATTCAATATCACCGCCTGATTACCATCGAAAAAACCTAGAATCCTGAAGCAGTAATCCGTGAAAATCGGCGTAATCTGCGGACAACCATGATGGTGAGGGGAGATCTCTACGCCAAATCCCGGAAACCACAAATCTAAGAGACCACCCAATATCAGCATTATAATGGTGAATGAAGGAAAATCATTTTACGTTTTCAGAGTAATACTTATGCTCCTTTACGCAATAATTAAACCATCTAGAAAACTGCTCTATCTTTCTATCACCGACCATAATGTCGCCACTATATTTTTCATAGGGGTTGCCCCCGACTGTAAGTTTATTGTGACGGTCCCACGAGCAGCTTCCAAGAAAAAGATGCTGCTCATTGACCAACATGCCATGCAAATATGGCATATGGTGAAAACGATAAAGATTTAGTTCGACTTGACCTTCCGCTTTCTTCTTGAATTTCGCCAGATGTTCTTCAAACATATCTAACCTATCCATCCAGTCCTTGTGGATAAGATCCCCTTTTTCTATAATCCACTCTTTTCTGATTGCTGCTAGGTCAAGTGTTAGGAGAGGGGATTTCCACTTCCCTAGGTAGTTATCCTCTATAAGACCTGCTACCAATGGAAAAGACTTATGTAGCGCCATACCCAAGAGTTTAATGTTTACTAGTTGTTCCTTCGACAATAGCGGTTTAATCTCCCGTTCCATAGAAATGCTAGCTTCAGTAAAGCCATCATACAGTTTCGGTAAATATCGCTGTCTCCTTTTCTTGTGGAAAGCAGAGTTCCACTCGTTGAATTCTGGTTTCTCACTAAATCGAGATACTCTCCGAGTCAGTTCCTCTTTCAGATGATTTGCATCAGTGTATATGATGTGTTGAAAGTCATGTGTATCGAACGGGAAATCATGAGTATCTGAAGAACGTTTTATAAGAATAACATTCTTACCAATACCATGGGCAAACCCGATTTCGTAAAATACATTTGGGTTTAACCCAGTTACATCAGCTATGAGGATATCTGCACGGTCGATTTGGTTATATATTTCGTCTGTCATTCTCCCATGTATAAGCTCTTTGTCAAGTCTTCGGCAAAATGCGTTAGCATTATTACATGCTTTTTCTATACCATTCTCATACATTTCTTGAAGGAAAGCGTCCTTGAATGGCATTAACACAAATACACTGGCTTTTATTCCAGCCATGGTTTTCTCCGATTTGAATTCGTGACGTAAAATCCGGGGGTAGTGGTTATTTTTAAATGGAATCATAGCCAACAGATGGCAACGATTCGATATTATAGCGGTGCAGAAAGAGTTGCAAACAAATCTCATGCATCTTGATGCATTTGGAAAAAGATAACGTCTTACGTACAAAGCGTGCTAAATGTTGCCGCAAGGTATTATTCCAACGCTCGATGTGTGCCGTTTCTCCCGTTTCTTTGCCCACAGGGTAATACTGCTCGTGCGGAATGACAGATGGATAGGCGTTCCAATAATCACTGAATACGATGGCTTTTTTATAATCGGATGGTACGCGATTCCAAAGTATTCGACAGATATCTTCGCTGTGATCACCGCAGGCGTCGGCCACGATTTCTCGGGTCGCTCTATTCATTGCAATCCAGACCCAAACTTTGTTTTTGTTATGGAATACAAAGGACCATAGTTCATCCATCTCCAACACCGGTATTTCTTCTGGAGCCATGGGTTGTAACGTCATTTCACGGGGTGGGAGCGTGTCGGCTCTGTTTTCGCCGGAAAGCCCGATAATAATATAACGTTCTTCCTGAACAGAGTATTCGGGATCAGAGTAAGTCATAGACAGAGTATCTCCAAATACGGCAGATGCTTCTTCAAAAGAGACACCATGCTTCCTGCTATTGATATCCGCCTTTTGGGGATTCCACTCAAAATCCATCAAAAATCCCTTTAAGAGCACCTTGAAAAATAGGCGTTTTTTGGTTAGGCCGCTTTGGCTTGCGATGTGGTAATCAGCATATTTTCTATATTCAAATGGTACTCTATCTTGGGCCACTCGATTCCCGTATTAGCATCAATGAATCTGTAGTTGGTTATTTGTTTGAATGTAGCCTTCTGCAATTTTTTTCGATTTTAATACCATAGGGTTTCATAAGTGACCCCAACTTTTTAAGTAGGGCCGTTGCATCAGACACAGACATAGGCTTGGATACATTCAAAAGAGGGTGGTCGCGGTCTTTTATATTGAAGACCAAACCATCTGGTATTTTCTGTCCTTTGGGTATAACCCAAACTTCTCCTTCTGTCGGGCCGAAATCCAGAGGAGGTATAAACAACCACCAAAAGGTTACATTATCCCCTTTGGCCTTCCGGTCCAGAGCACGGGGTATGCGGTATGTTCGCCGTGATCTGGCCTCGGTGATTCTTTACCGGACCTCGTATATCAGCCGCGAGGGCAAAACCTCTCGCCTTCCGCAAGACCTTCGGGGGACAGCCAGGAGATGGAACCGCAATCCGATGTGGTTATTTCTTTTTGGGGCCCAGGACCATGACCATCTGGCGGCCTTCCATCTGGGGCGGCTGCTCCAGGGTGCCGAGCTCGGCCAGATCGGCTTCCACCCGTTGCAGCAGCTTGAGTCCGAGCTCCCGGTGGGCGTGTTCGCGCCCGCGAAAGCGCATGGTGACCTTGGTCTTGTCTCCTTCGTTCAGGAAACGGGTCAGGTTGCGCAGTTTGACCTGATAGTCTCCTTCGTCCGTTCCGGGACGGAATTTGACTTCCTTGACCTGGACTTGCTTCTGCTTTTTACGGGCCTCGGATTTCTTTTTTTTCTGATCGAACAGAAATTTTCCGAAATCCATCAGGCGACAGACCGGTGGCTCCGTGTTGGGAACGATCTCCACGAGATCCAATCCCGCTTCCGTCGCCCTTTCCTGGGCGTCCGCCAGATTCACGATACCGACCTGGTTACCTTCCGCGTCGATGAGTCTTACCTGGTAGGCGGTTATTTCATGATTGACGCGGTTTCTCTTTGGCGCGGCGATAGCAGGTTCCTCCGAGTAGGCAAAAACGGAAACGACCGGACACGCGGAATCCCAGGCTGAGGAGGGTGTCGCCAAAGGCGACACCCGACGCGATCCAGGGATGGACCGCCATTTTCAACCGCGGTCAGCGGTTGAAAATGCAGGAAACGGGAAATCGCTATTTTCCGTTTCCGCGTCGCAAAAGCCTACGGATAGGCTTTTGCGATACTCTCCTGAGGGAGTATTCCGCGCCGTTCCGATCCTCAGTGGATTCGATGCGCGATTTCTTCGCCGAGCCGGGCGGTGAAGTCATCGAGACCGATGGCGCCGAGATCCTTACCCCCGCGGTCACGGACGGCAAGCGCCCGTTGCGCGACCTCCCGGTCGCCGACCACCAGCAGGTAAGGGACCTTCTGCAACGTATGTTCCCGGATTTTAAAGCCGATCTTTTCGTTTCTCAAGTCCGACTCCACCCGGAAACCCTTGTCGCGTAAGGCGTCGACGACCTCTCGCGCATACGCCGTCTGACGGTCCGTGATGTTCAGGACGACCGCCTGGACCGGGGCGAGCCAGAGGGGCAAGGCGCCCGCGTAGTGCTCGATCAGGATGCCGATGAAGCGCTCCAGGGAGCCGAGGATGGCCCGGTGCAACATGACCGGCGTCCGCTTGCTGTTGTCCTCGGCGATGTAGTGGGCGCCCAGCCGTTCGGGCATGGAGAAGTCGAGCTGGATGGTGCCGAGCTGCCAGACGCGCTGGAGGCTGTCGCGCAGGGAGAATTCGATCTTGGGGCCGTAGAAGGCGCCTTCTCCGGGTTGCAATTCCCAGTCCAGCCCCGTTTGCGCGAGGGCGTTTTGCAGGGAGTCTTCCGCCCGGTCCCAGACCTCGTCGGCGCCCACCCGCCGGGGCGGGCGGGTGGAGAACTTGACCAGCACCTCGTTAAAGCCGAAGTCCCGATAGACCTCGAACAGCAGGTCGATGAAGGCGGCGACCTCCCCGAGGATCTGGTCCTCGGTGCAAAAGATGTGCGCATCGTCCTGTACGAAGGTGCGCACCCGCATCAGGCCGTGCAGGGTGCCGGAGGGCTCGTTGCGGTGGCAGGAGCCGAACTCGGCCAGGCGCAGGGGCAGATCCCGGTAGCTTTTCAGCCCCTGGTTGTAGAGCTGGATGTGGGCCGGGCAGTTCATGGGCTTGATGGCGAAGACCCGGTCCTCCGACTCGGTCACGAACATGTCGTCGCGGAACTTTTCCCAGTGACCGGACCTCTCCCACAGGCTGCGGTCGATGACCTGGGGGGTGTGGACCTCCTGGTAGCCGCGGGCGCGGAGCTTAGCGCGGATGTATTGCTCCAGGACGAGATAGATGGTCCAGCCCTTGGGGTGCCAGAAGACCATGCCCGGGGCCTCGTCCTGGGTATGGAACAGGTCCAGGGCCTTGCCGAGCTTGCGGTGATCGCGCTTCTCGGCCTCCTCGATGCGGTGCAGGTAGGCCTTAAGCTCCTTCTTGTCCCGCCAGGCGGTACCATAGATGCGTTGCAGCATCGGGTTGCGGGAATCGCCGCGCCAGTAGGCGCCGGCCACCTTGGTGAGCTTGAAGCCGGCGCCGAGCCTGCCGGTGGACGGCAGGTGGGGACCGCGGCACACGTCGAACCAGTCCCCCTGGCGGTAGACGGAGACCTCCTCGCCCTCCGGGATCAGGTCCCGGATGATCTCCACCTTGTAGTGCTCGCCGAGCTCGCCGAAGACCCGGATCGCCCGGTCCCGGTCCCAGACCTCGCGCCGGATGGGCAGGTCGCGGGCGACGATCTCCCGCATCCGCTCCTCGATGCGGGTCAGATCATCCGGGGTAAAGGGCTCGTCCCGGGCGAAGTCGTAGTAAAAGCCATCCTCGATAGCGGGCCCGATGGTGACCTGGGTGCCGGGATAGAGCTCCTGCACCGCCTGGGCCATGACATGGGCGGCGTCGTGACGCAGCAGCTCCAGGGCGTCCTCGTCCCGAGCGGTGACGATGGCGACCGCCGCATCCCGGTCGATGCGACAGGAGGCATCCACGACAACGCCATCGACGCGGCCGGCCAAGGCGGCCTTGGCAAGACCAGGGCCGATGGCGAGGGCGACCTCCTGCACGGAGACCGGCCCGTCGAACGCTTTCCGGGAACCGTCGGGGAGGGTGATCCGAGGCATGACAAGACCTTCCGTTCAGTGGTGATCCATACGAGAGACCACATGAAAGGGAAAAGCCATCGGCCACCGACAAGCGATCCCTGTCGGTGGCCGATGGCTCAAGGAAAGTGTCGCAACAGGCGACACCCGACGCGGGCCAGGGATGGGCCGCCATTTTCAACCGCGGCACGCGGTTGAAAATGAAAGAATCGGGAAATCACCATTTTCCGATTCGTAAGTCGCAAAGCCCAGGGATGGGCTTTTGCGACGTCTAATAATGGTAGGCGCGATTGGACTCGAACCAACGACCCCCACCATGTCAAGGTGGTGCTCTAACCAGCTGAGCTACGCGCCTGTCGTCGAGGATTTTCAATCATACAGGCACCCAAATCCGGCGCGCAAGTACGTAAAGGCGCGCCACCCCGCCTCAAATCGGTGGTGGTGTCTTGGATTTGCGGTTTCCGGGATTTGGCGTAGAGACCCCCCCCTCACCATCATGGTTGTCCGCAGATTACGCCGATTTTCACGGATTACTGCGTTTTTTCATCGGCGAGAATCTGCGTAATCCGCGGATTCAACATCACAGATCACAAAACTACAACACTACCCCTTTCTCTCCTTTGCGCCTTTGCGGTTAAAAAAATATCCGTTCACGTTATTTTTGAGTCGTTTCTCAGCTCCACGGGCTCGAAGGGGGCGCGGTCCGGCGGCCCCTCGGCGTGGAGCCACTGGGGTCGGGCCGTAAATCCCGGCGGGTCCGGCAGGGCGATGAGGGCGCTGGAGACGGTTCCGAAACCGGGGGGAAACTCGAAATTCATGGCGGCATTCGGGTCGTCCGTCTCCGGCGGATAGGTCCGGCTCGCCAGCAGGTTCCGCCATTCGTCCCAGCGGCCCGACTCCGGCTCGGGTGTCCGGGCGGCCCGAAAGCGCGGCAGATAGTTGCGGATGCGTGGGTAGCCGTTATCGTCCAGCTCGGTGGCGCTGAGCATGTGCAGTCCGGGGGGAATCGGATGCACCCGAATCTCCCCGTCGCCTCCGTGTCGCAACCAGTAGGCATCCCTGGCGTCGGCCACCACCAGGTTGAAGGGGCGGTAGGCATTCGGGTCGAGATCGGCCAGGGCGCCGGCGGCCGCTTTGGCCTCGGTATGATCCAGGGCCTCCAGCACCAGCTCGCCACGGCTGCGTTTGCCGGGGGCCGGACCCAGAAAGCCGACGCGGTCCATGACCGCCGCGACCAATGCCTGGTCGTTCATGCCCAACCAGCTTCCGCCTCCCGTGCGGTCGAGACCGGCTATGACCTGGGGTCGATCCGGCCAGTGGCGCGCCGGGGGCTCCGCGGGGCGGTGGTGCAGCTCGTCGCGGTTCGCGGCCAGCAACAGGGGCCAATCGTCGCCGGGTCGCCGTAGAATCACCAGGGTACACACTGCCGGACGCCTCTACCGGTCAGCACTACCCCTCGTCGGGGGTTACGAGCAGCACCACGCCGTCGACGCCCGTTACCCGCATCCGGGTCCCGACGCCACAATCCCGCCCCCGGATCTTCCAGGTGGTGTCATCCACCCGCAGCTTGCCGGTACCGTTCACGATGGGTTGATCCAGGGTGAAGACCCGTCCGATGTACTGGTGGCCGCGTCGGTTGAGGGTGGGGGTATCGGTGGCGATGGGATAGCGCCTGAGGTAGCGCCGACCCAGGACCAGGCTCAACACGCTGAGGACGCCGAAGAGTACCAGTTGGATCTGCCAGTCCAGCCCCGGTAGAACCGCCAGCGCCAGCCCCACCAGGCCGGCCGCGATTGCCGGCCACAGGAAGAAGGCGATGGGCGTGAGGGCCTCCAGGATAATCAGCAGGATGGCGAGCAGGACCCAGTGCCAGGGACCGACCGTAGTGAGCCAGCCCGCGCTCATGTCGGCTCGTCCGGCGCCGTTGCCGGCTTGCCCGTGCGCTGGAAGGTCTCGCGGGCGATCTCCCCGATGCCGGCCAGGGAGCCGATCAGGCTGGATGCCTCCAGGGGTAACATGAGGACCTTCTGATTCTCGGCGCTGCCGATCTGCTGCAGGGCCTCGGTATATTTCTGGGCCACGAAGTAATTGATGGCGTTGATGTCCCCCTTGGCGATGGCCGAAGAGACCATCATGGTCGCCTTGGCCTCCGCCTCGGCCAGACGCTCCCTGGCCTCCGCCTCGCGGAAGGCCGCCTCCCGCTCGCCCTCGGCCTCCAGAATCGCCGCCTGCTTCTCGCCTTCGGCCTTGAGGATCGCCGCCTGGCGCAGACCCTGGGCCTCCAGGATAGAGGCGCGCTTGTCGCGCTCGGCCTTCATCTGGCGCGCCATGGCGTCCACCAGATCTCGGGGCGGGGAGATATCCTTGATCTCGATGCGGGTCACCTTCACGCCCCAGGGCGTCGTGGCGTCGTCCACCACCGTCAAGAGCTGGGTGTTGATCTTGTCGCGCTGGGACAAGAGCTCATCCAGATCCATGGACCCCATGACGGTGCGGATATTGGTCATGACCAGATTGAGGATAGCGGAGTCGAGGCCGGTAATCTCGTAGGCCGCCTTGGGCGCGTCCAGGATCTGGAAGAAAACCACCCCGTCCACCGTCACCATGGCGTTATCCTTGGTAATCACCTCCTGGGACGGCACATCCAATACCTGCTCCATCATATTCAGCTTGGAGCCGACCCGGTCGACGAAGGGCACGATGGCATGGAGTCCGGGGGACAGGGTGCGGGTGTAGCGTCCGAGCCGCTCCACCGTATACTCGGAGCCCTGGGGGATCTGTTTGACGCCCAGGATGAGGATGACAACCGCGAGAACGACCATACCGACAACGACGACTTCCTGCATAATGAATTCTCCGACGATAGCTACCCGAGAGGATGGAGTTTCAGTATAGCGACTCGGCCGCCTCCGATCCTTAAATCCAAAAGGCAATCTCCGAGCCCCACCGCCATGAGCCAGCCCGGCAGCAAACCACCCAGGTCCCTCCTGCGTCTGGTCGGAAGGGCCATCGCCGAATACGACATGATCCGCGACGGCGACCGCATCCTGCTCGGCGTCTCCGGCGGTAAGGACTCCCTGTCGCTGCTGATTCTCCTGCGCCACCTGCGGACCTACGCCCCGGTGCGTTTCGAGCTCGGGGTCGCTACGGTCGATCCGCGGATCCCCGGCTTCGATCCCGGCCCGCTCCGGGACTACTACAACCGCCTCGGCGTAACCTGGTTCTACGAGCGCCAGCCCATCCTGGAGCAGGCCCGGGAGCGCATGGACGGGGACTCCTTCTGTGCCTACTGCGCCCGCATGAAGCGGGGCATCCTGTACAGCATTTGCCGGCGGGAAGGCTACGGGGTGCTGGCCCTGGCGCAGCATCTGGACGACCTGGCCGAGAGCCTGCTGATGTCTCTGTTCCACGGCGGACAGCTGCGGACCATGAAGGCGCGGTACCGGAACGACCAGGGGGACCTTCGCATCATCCGCCCCCTGGTCTTCTGCCGGGAACGCCAGACCGCCGACTTTGCGCGCGCGGCGGCTCTCCCGGTCGTGCCCGACAGCTGCCCCGCCTGCTTCACCGCCCCGACCCGGCGCGCCCACATGAAAGCGTTGCTGGCCCGCGAGGAGGCGGACTACCCCCAGCTCTTCGCAAGCATGCTGCACGCAATGCGTCCCCTGCTGACCGAAGCAAAAGGAAAGGGGTCAGGTCTTGACCCGTGCCTTCAAGGGTCACGGATCAAGACCTGACCCCATTTTCCGCGCGGGCGTCGCGCCGCAGCATGTCCCGGATGCCGCGGATGGCCTGGCGGGTACGGTGCTCGTTCTCGATCAGACCGAACCGGACATGGTCATCCCCATGCTGGCCGAAGCCGATGCCGGGCGAGACCGCCACCTTGGCCTCCCGCAGCAGCTTCTTGGAAAACTCCAGGGAGCCCAGCGCCCGGTAGGGCTCGGGGATAGGCGCCCACACGAACATGGTGGCCTTGGGCTTTTCGAGCCGCCAGCCCACCGCCGCGAGGCCCTCGCATAACACATCCCGACGGCTCTGGTAGCGGTCGCGGATCTCGTGCACGCAGTCCTGGGGGCCTTCCAGGGCGGTGATGGCCGCCACCTGAATCGGCGTGAAGGTGCCGTAGTCCAGATAGGACTTGATCCGCGCCAGGGCGGCGACCAGCTCCCGATTGCCGCACATGAAGCCGATCCGCCAGCCGGGCATGTTGTAGCTTTTCGAAAGCGAGAAAAATTCCACCGCAATCTCCTCGGCGCCCGGCACCTGGAGGATCGAGGGGGCGCGGTAACCGTCGAAAACGATGTCCGCGTAGGCCAGGTCGTGGACCACCCAGATGCCATGCTCCCGGGCGATGGCGATCACCTCCTGGAAGAAGTCGAGCGTCACGCAATGGGTGGTGGGATTGCCCGGAAAGTTGAGGACCAGCATCTTCGGCCTGGGCCAGGAGTCCTGGATTGCCTTGCGCAGCTCCTCGAAAAAGTCCACCTCCGGCGTCATGGGCACATGCCGCACATCCGCCCCGGCGATAATGAACCCGTAGGGGTGGATCGGGTAGGCGGGGTTGGGCACCAGCACCGTGTCGCCGGCCTCCATGGTCGCCAGGGCCAGGTGGGCCAGGCCCTCCTTGGAGCCGATGGTCACAATCGCCTGGCTATCCATGTCCAGCTGTACGTCATAGCGGTCGCGATACCAGTTGCAGATGGCGCGGCGCAGGCGCGGAATGCCGCGCGAGACCGAGTAGCGGTGGGTATCCCTGCGTTGGGAGACCTCTACCAGCTTCTCGACGATGTGCGGCGGCGTGGGGCGATCCGGGTTCCCCATGCCGAAATCGATGATGTCCTCCCCCCGGGCGCGCGCCTCCGCCTTCAATTGATTGACGATGTTGAAGACATAGGGCGGCAGGCGCTTGATACAACGGAATTCGTGATGGAGCACGACGCTGGATTCCTTATGGGAGAGGGCGAACGGTCGGGCGGCGCCGGATGCCGCCGCCCTTCCATGAGGGTGTCGCGAAGGCCCCTCTGGGCGTTGGCGACGCGGAAACGGAAAAGTACGGGTTCCCGTTTCCTTGCCTATTCGACGGCGCCTATTCGACGGCTTGGCGGTCGAACAGGGCGGTCCATCCCTGGACCGCGTCGGGTGTCGCCGGTTGCGATCCCCTCCCGCCCGTGCGACCCCCTCCCGCCCGAGGGTTACGCGGGGATCATTCGGGGATGCGCGGCGCGACCGGTGCGGCCGGTGCCGGAGCCTGCTGGACCTGGACCCCGGGGTAGGCGCCGTAACCATAGGGGGCGCCCCAGCCATAGGGACCACCGCCCCAGCCATAAGGACCGCCCCCCCAACCGTAGGGGCCCCCTCCGTAGCCCCAGGGGCCGCCACCGTAGCGGTGGGGGCCGCCGTAACCGTCGTAGTAATCGTCGTTGTTGCCGAAGAAATCGTCCATCATGCCGAAAAAGGCGGCTGCCGGCTGCGCGAACAGGACGGTGCCGGCGGTGATCGCCGCGGCGGCGAGCTTACGTGGGTCTTTCATGGGTCAGGTCTCTCCTCGTCTCGATTTTGGCGGAACTCAAAAGATAGGGCGTTCGACCTAGTACCCCGTTTCACCTTATTTTTCGCTCTCAGCGCGGCGAGAAGTGGCCAGATGCGAGGCGCGTGAGCGCAGGAATAGCC